>JAQXRK010000154.1 GCA_029218485.1 bacterium
CGCGTACAGCCCGCATCCGCCCGCGCATCTGACCGGGTTTACCCGGTATATCCGCGCCAGATCGGGCGGGTACTGGATTCGGGTGGAGGAATGGAACGAACCGTAAGCGGCGCGCGGTGGGGGGAATTGATGGTTTGCCCGCCGCCGGTCCGCAAGGGCAAACGATGGAACGCACCGGCCTGTCGACCTACACCGCCCCTTTTGCCCACAATCCGCACAGGGCAAACGATGGAACAACCGGAGCATCTGCCAAAACCGGCGCGCGCCTAGCGTACGCCGGTTTTGATGCTTTGTCCGGGCATGGCCGCCATAAGGCATCCGGCCTGCAGGGAACTCACGCCGCTTCGGGCAGTGCTCCGCCGGGTCGACAGGCCGCTCGTTCACAAAGAACCCGAAGTGCAGATGGGGAAGCCCAACCGATTCGGACAGGGTTTCGCCGGTTTGCGCCCGGTTCATCCGCGCGGCCGCCCGTGCGCCCAAGCGGCTGCCCGGTTCATCCACGCGGCTGCACGTTCGCCCTAGCGGCTGCCCGGTTGATCCGCGCAGCTGCACGTTCGCCCAATCGGCTGCCCGGTTCATCCACGCGGCTGCCCGTTTGCCCAAGCGGGCGGCACTCTCCGTCCTGCGCTGTTACGGGCGCGGCTTTCCGCCCGCTCCGTACCTGCTCAGAATCCGTGCCCGCTCAGAAGCTGCAGTGCTCCGCCGGGTCGACGGGCCGCTCGTTCACAAAGAACCCGAAGTGCAGATGGGGCGCCTCGCCGCATTCGGACAGGGCCGTGCTGCCGACAAGCCCGATCACATCGCCCTCGTTGACCTTCTGCCCCTCCTCGACCGGCACGCTCGCATCCAGATTGCCGTAGAGGCTCAGCCGGCCGTTCGTATGCTCGATGGTGACCACCTGACCGAGCGCGTCGTCCGTGTAGACGGCCGCGACCGTGCCGGAGAATACCGCGCGAACCTCGGTTCCGGTCTCGGCAGCGATGTCCACGCCGGCATGCGTCGTCCACTGATCGAGCGTGCGCGAATAGAGCAGCTGCTCCATCGCATAGTTCCACAGGATCTCACCCTTCACGGGCGCGCTGCCCTTGCGGGCCGGGCGGTTCCCCGCCGGGCTCTGCGTGCTCGTCGGCGTGGGCGCCGGCGTGGAGGGGGCCTGGGACGGCACCGTGGCCGGGGTCGGCGTTGCGGCCGGAACCGGCGTCTTCAGAACGGTCAGCGTTTCGTCGCCCGACTGGCGCGATTCCACCACCTGATTGCCCGCGCCGGTGGGGCTGGGCTGTGCGCTCTGCTGCGGCAGCGCCGTCACGGCCACCGCTGCGCCGACGATCAGCAGGCACAGCGCGAGCACGATATAGAAGCCCTGCTTTTTCATGAAGCTTCCGGTTTTGGGTTCCGTGTCAAAAAGCTTGTTTTCATCCATGTTCATTCACCTCAACGGTAGTATTCGCGAACGGACGGGCTTTCATACCGGCTTTTGTTTCGCAAAAAAAGACCCGCCCGATCCTTTCGGACGGGCAGGCCCGTGATTTTGATGATGGATTTGTTTGTTCGATGCGCGCGCCGCTCCGCTATTTGTCGAACAGGACCGAGCGGAGCCTTGCGTCGATCTCGGCATGCAGCGCGCCGAGCAGATGGTCGACCGCCGCTTCGCTCTCGTCCCGGCCGCCGATATACAGCTTGAGCTTCGGCTCGGTGCCGGAGGGGCGCACGACGACCCATGCGCCGCCGTCGAGCAGCAGACGGATGAGGTTCGTCTTCGGCAGCACCAGCGGCTCGGCTGCGCCGTCCGCGCACAGCCGCACGCCCGCCGCGTAATCCTCGGCCGCCCGCACGGGAAGGCCGGCAAGGCTGCGGACCGGATCGTCCCGGAGGGACTGCATGGCTGCGGCGATGCGCTCCATGCCCGCCTTGCCCTCGAGCGTATAGGAGGCCACGCGCTCCTTATAATAGCCGTAGGTGCGGTAGAGCGCCTGCAGGCCGTCGTAGAGCGTCATGCCCCGCTCCGCGTACGACACGCACATCTCCGCCGCGAGGACCGCGGACAGGATGGCGTCCTTATCGCGCGAATGTCCGCCCGCGAGGAAGCCGTAGCTCTCCTCAAAGCCGAACAGGAACGTCTTCTCCCCGGTTGCGGCAAAGCGGTCGATCTGCTCGGAGATGAAGCGAAAGCCCGTGAGCACATCGATCATGGCAACGCCGTACCGGGCGGCGATGGCGTCCGCAAGCTGCGTGGACACCAGCGATTTGACGACCGCGCCGTTTTTCGGAAGCGCGCCCTTTTCGCTGAGCGCCGAGAGCAGGTGCTCGAGCAGCAGGCAGCCGATCTGGTTGCCGGTCAGCACGGCCCATTCGCCGTCGCTCCGCTTCACCGCCACGCCGAGGCGGTCCGCATCCGGGTCGGTGGCCAGCGCAACGCGCGCGCCGGTTTGCTCCGCCAGCGCAAACGCCAGCCGGAACGCGTTCGGATCCTCCGGGTTGGGCGCCGAAACGGTCGGGAACGCGCCGTCCGGCTCGGCCTGCTCCGGCACGACGGCAACGTTGGAAACGCCCGCCCGCCTGAGCAGCTCCCGCACGGGCAGGTTGCCGGAGCCGTGCAGCGGCGTGTAGACGATGGGAAGGGACGCGCCCTTTTCGCGGAGCAGCTCGGGATAGGGCAGCACGGAGAGGCACGCGGCGTAGTAGGCCTCGTCCTCCGCGTCGCCGATCATGGTGATGCGCCCGTCCGCCACCGCCGCGTCAAAATCGCAGGTGGTTTCGCCGAACATCGGAACGGTGTTGATGCACGCGAGGATGCTCGCCGCCTGCTCCGGCGCGCACTGGCCGCCATGCGACCAATAGACCTTATAGCCGTTGTATTTGGCCGGGTTGTGGCTCGCCGTGATGACCACGCCCGCCATACAGCCGAGATGGCGCACCGCAAACGAGAGCTGCGGCACCGCGTGCAGCCGGGAGAACAGGCAGACGCGCACGCCATTGGCCGCGAGCACGGCCGCCGTTTCGCGGGCAAAGCGCTCGGAGCCGCGGCGCGAGTCATACGCGATGCAGACGCCCTTTTCCGCGCCGCCCGACACGGTCTTGAGATAATCGGCCAAACCCTGCGTCGCCTGCCGCACGACATAGACGTTCATGCGGTTGGTGCCGGCGCCGAGGATGCCGCGCAGCCCCGCCGTGCCGAACTCCAGCGAGCGGTAGAACCGCTCCTCGATCTCGTTGGGATCGTTCCCGATGGCGGCAAGCTCCGCCTTTGTCGCCGCGTCCACGGCGGGCGAGGCGCACCACGCGCGATAGGTTTCCATGGCAGACATGACTGGTTTGCTCCTCCTTTTCCGGTCGTTCCGCGCGGCCGCAGAAGGGGGCCGCTATCCTTATTATACGAACTCTCGCCGAAGCATGCAACGGATTTTCCCGCGCGCCGCCGC
>JAQXRK010000155.1 GCA_029218485.1 bacterium
CGCCGCTTACAGCAGCGTGTACTCGAGCATCTCATAGCGGAGGCGGCTGCCCTCATCCGCGCCCTCCGGCAGCAGCGCGCGAGCGATGAACAGCTCGTCATCCGGCTCGGACGCGGTATCGATGCGCTTCAGGTAGGCATAGTCGCCGTCAATGCGGCTCACAACATACAGCTTTGGCTCCATGGCTGGCTCCTTTCAGGCAGAACGCAAGGGGTGAACGGAATGAAAAAGCAGCAGCGCGACCGGCTGGGGATTGCGCTGCTGCCTCTGCTTGCATCGGTTTATTTGCGCAGGAACGCCGGAACATCCAGCTTGTTCTTCGGCTTCTCGTTGTAATCGCGCTTGAGGTCACTCTCGCCGAACGTGGCGTCGGCCGCAGGCTGCTCCGCCTTGGGCTCTTCCGCCTGAACGGGACGGCGCGGCGCATACGCCGCGGAGGAGAAGGGCTGCGGCTGCCGCTGCGGCTGCGCGGGTGCGCGGAACGCGGATTGCTGATAGGCCGCCTGCTGTTGCTGCTGCTGGAACGTGGACTGCGTGAAGATGGAGCCGCCGCCAAACAGGTTGCCGGCCGGCGCCTGCGGGATGGTCTGCTCGGACTCAAAGCCCGTTGCGATGACCGTGATGCGGATGGAATCGCCCATGGACTCGTCGATATCCGCGCCGAAGATGATGTTGGCATCCGGGTCGGCGCTCTCGGCGATGATCTCCGCCGCCTCGTTGACCTCGAGCAGGCTCAGGTCCGGGCCGCCGGTGATGTTCATGAGCACGCCGCGCGCGCCGTTGATGCTCGTTTCGAGCAGCGGGCTCTCGATGGCCTGGCGCGCCGCCTCGACCGCGCGCTTTTCGCCGTTGGCATTGCCGATGCCCATGTGCGCAAGGCCCTTTTCCTTCATGATCGTCTTGACGTCGGCAAAGTCGAGGTTGATCATGGCCGGGACCGCGATCAGATCGGAGATGCCCTGAATGCCCTGGCGGAGCACATCGTCCGCAACGCGGAGCGCATCCGGCAGGCTGGCGCGGCCGACGAGGTCGATCAGCTTGTCGTTCGGGATGGTGATGAGCGTATCCACCATGGGCTTGAGCGCCGCAATGCCGATCTCGGCGTTGCGCATGCGCACCTTGCCCTCAAACGTAAAGGGTTTGGTCACGACGCCAACGGTCAGGACGCCCAGCTCCTTGGCACACTCGGCGACGATGGACGCCGCGCCGGTGCCGGTGCCGCCGCCCATACCGGCGGTGATGAACACCATATCCGCGCCCCGGATGGCCTCGGACAGCATCTCGCGGCTCTCATCGGCAGCCTTGCGGCCCACCTCCGGATCCGCGCCGGCGCCAAGACCGCGGGTCAGCTTCTCGCCGATCTGGATTTTTGTTTCCGATTTCGAGAGGTACAGCGCCTGACGGTCGGTATTCACGGCGATGAACTCCACGCCGCGCAGGCCATACTGCACCATGCGGTTGATGGCGTTGCAGCCCGCGCCGCCGACGCCGATCACCTTGATCTGTGCAAAGGTTGCATTTTCATAATCCTGTTCAAACATGGTCGTTCCCCCTTATTTTATAAACAAGTCTCTCAATCTATCCAAAAGCCTGTTCCAAAACGAACCGGTGGTTTCCGACACGTCCGTATCGTCCTCATTGCTGGCGCGGAGCACAAAGTCGAGCGCGCCGAACGCACTGGTATAGTTTGGGGAGTTCATCTCGTGCATATACGAGGGCATGTCCCGCCGGATGTTGAAGCCAAGCTTCTTTTTCAGATACTCGCCGGAGCCGTGCATCATCGAGATGCCGCCGCCCGTGAGGTACACCGCAGGGCGGGTCTCCGGCCGCACGCCCATATCGCGCAGCGCCTTTTTGAGCAGGCCGGCCAGCTCCTGTGCGCGCGCCTCCATGATGTAGTCGATCAGGCGGTGGTCGATGCGCTTGGCGCCCGTGGGCATGCGCACGACCTCAAAGTTGGACAGCGGCTCCTGCAGGAAGGTGTACCGCCGCTTGACCTGCTCGGCGTATTCGGACGGGAGCTCCAGCCCGAAGCTCAGATCGCCCGTGAACTGCGCACCGCCCATCTCGATGGACTGGAGATCGGTGAGCGCGGCGTTTTCGATCAGGCAGACGTCCGTGTGCGTATAGCCGACATCGATCAGCACGGCCGGGCGCACGCGCTCCGCCTCCGGGATGATGTGGATCGCCTCGGCGAGCTGCGCGCTCACGCACATGGAGATCTCGACATTCATCGAGGAGAGCATGCGCTCCATGAGCCGGACAAACGACTCGCGCACATACATGTGCGACACCGTTGCGCTCAGCTCGTCCGCCCGCGCGCCCTCCGGCACCTCGGCGCTCTCCACGCCGCCGATCTTGAACACGACCGGCGTGCTGTGCATGAGGATGTGCTCCGGCGCGCGCGCCTTTTCGAGCGACATCGAGATGACATCGTCGATATCGTCCACCGTAATGCGGCGGCTGCGCGACTCGATCAGGAGCGTGGCCTGCGTGGTGACCAGCTTGACGAACGGCGCGGGCACGGAAAGCGCGACCTCGCGGATGCGGATGCGGCTCTGCTGCTCCGCCGCCTCGATCGCGGTGAGGATGGCCTCCTGCAGGGATGCTTCGTCGGAAAACTCGCCGCCTTCAAACCCGGAATATTCGCAAATGCCGACACCGTGCACCAGGATCCCGTCCGTGTGGACGGAGCTGCCGCACAAACAGACGACCTTTGAGCTTCCAATATCCAGTATTGCAGCGGGTTTCAACCTCAGGACTCCTCCGCGTACAAACGCCAACCTATATATACTCTCGCATTATATCACACAAATTTCGTCATGCGCAACCATTCGGTTCCGATTTGCAATTTTTCTTTCTTTTGCCGGGCTTTTGCCACATTTGCTGCGCTCTTGACAGCGGAGTGGGTGCAGGATATACTGAGCCAAAACAAAGCGCCCGCATGGGGGCTGTACGCGCGCACACACAAAAGGTGCGTGGCGAAGCATGGCACGATCGGACGGGTCTGTACTAACGTATAAGGATATTCTCAGCTGCTGCCAAAGCGCAGGCGCCGGCTGCTTTTCTGCGGCCGCGCGCACGGGTCTGGGGAAGACTTGTATTTTCGGAGAGGACAACGGGATGGAGAGGGAGAACTGGAAGCGCACCATCGATGCGCTGGCGGCGAAGTGGGACATCTCGGCCGCCGTGTCCGTCTGGTCGGGGGACGAGGTGCTGCATGACGCGGTTTACGGCTATGCGGACCGGGCGGCAGAGCGGCCGCTGCGGGAGGATCAGCGCTACTGCTTCTCCATCACGTCCGAGCTGCT
>JAQXRK010000156.1 GCA_029218485.1 bacterium
TATTATCTGGCGGCGGAGGTCAATGTCAGCTCGCAGAAATACGGCAAGCCCAATGCGGCGGTCTGCTATCTGCTGGAGGTCGTGCTGGGCGTTTTGAAAAACCGGCGCGTCTTCCTGCAGCACGGGGTCATCAAGGATGATTTGCCGTTTTTGCACTGGGACAAGAGCCGGTTTTGGATGTTTTGCTGCGCCGCAGCGCCGGAATACGAGTTCGTGCGGGATACGTTCGGATACCCGCCGGGCATGGTTCGGCATGTTGGCCTGTGCCGGTTCGATGGCCTGCGCGGCAGCGGCGCCGACGCTTCGCTGGTGCTGATCGTGCCGACATGGCGGATGTGGCTCGAGAGAAACCGGGGAGCGGACGCGAGGCAGGCGTTTTTGGACAGCGGGTACTATCGGCAGTGGAACGATTTGCTGCACAGCGAGGCGCTGGACGCCCTGCTGGAGCGGTACGGCAAGCGCGCCGTGTTCTGCCTGCACCGCAACATGCAGGCGTACGAGACGCTGTTCACGAGCGGCTCGGACCGCATACGGGTGGTGCGGTGGCAGGATGCGGATATCGCGGCGCTGCTGAGGGAAGCCGGTACGCTCATCACGGATTATTCCAGCGTCTATATGGACTTTGCCTATATGAAAAAGCCGCTGGTTTACTTCCAGTTTGACGATGAGGATTACCGAAGCGGGCATCTGCCCGTCGGATACTTCCGGTATGAGACGGACGGTTTCGGACCCGTGTGCCGGGATGCGGAAAGCCTGCTCGCGGCGATCGGGGAGATATTCGACGGCGATTGCCGGATGGCGGATGTCTACCGGTCGCGGGTGGACCGGTTTTATCCCCTGCATGATGATAAAAACAGCGAAAGGACCTATCGGACGATTCTGCAAATGCTGAAAGAAGAAAAGAGCGAAACGCTATGAGCAGCTTGAAATTCCGCTTAAAAATGCTGTTCAAATACAAAGATCTGCTGTTCCTGCTGGTGGAACGGGATATCAAGCTCAAGTACCGCCGGAGCGTTCTCGGGTATGTCTGGAGCATTCTCAATCCGCTGCTCTCGATGTTCGTCATGGTCATCGTATTCTCCAACATGTTCAGCCGCGGCATTGAGAATTTTCCCGTCTATTTGATTTGCGGCAACATTATGTTTAGCTTCATGCGCGAGGCGACCACACAGGCCATGCACTCCATCGTCGGCAATGCCGCACTGCTCAAAAAGATCTATGTGCCCAAATATATCTTCACGCTGTCAAAGGTGACGAGCGCGCTGGTGAACCTGATCTTTTCACTGGGCGCGCTGCTGATCGTCATGCTCGTAACGGGGGCGAAGTTCTACTGGTCCAGCCTGCTGATCGTGATTCCGATGCTGCAGCTCTATGTGTTCTGCGTCGGCCTCGGGCTGTTTCTCGCGCAGGCGAACGTGTTCTTCCGCGATATCCAAAATGTGTGGAGCGTGGTGACGCTCGCCTGGATGTACCTCACGCCGATCTTCTATTCGCTCGATGCGCTGTCCCCCACGCTGCGGAACTGGATACCGAAGCTCAACCCGATGTACATCTATATCACGCAGTTCCGCGACTTTGTCATGACGGGCGGATGGACCTGGGATGTGCTGATCTGGCGCGGCGCATTGATCGCCGTCGTCATGCTGTTCATCGGCGTATGGAGCTTTACCAAGACGAAGGACAGGTTCATCCTGTACATCTGATGCGTATGGAAAAGAACGATATTTGTATCCGAATCGAAAACGGCTCCGTCCGCTTCAACATGGCTTCCGAAAAGATCAACGATCTGAAGGAGTATGCCGTCAAGCTCATCAAGCGGGAGCTGATGTTCAAGGAGTTCATGGCGCTGCAGGACATCAACCTCACGGTGCGAAAGGGCGAGTCCTGGGCGTTTGTGGGCCATAACGGCGCGGGAAAATCGACGCTGCTCAAGCTGATCTGCAAGATTTTAACCCCCTATACCGGAACGGTACAGGTCCGCGGCAGCATTGCACCGATGATTGAGCTGGGCGCCGGGTTCGATCCGAATCTGACGGCGGAAGAGAACATTTTCATCAACGGCGCGGTGCTCGGACACAGCAGAAAGTTCATGCGCGAGCATTTCGACGAGATTGTCGAGTTTGCGGAGCTGCACAAGTTCCTCGGCATGCCGATCAAGAATTATTCCTCCGGCATGAAGGCGCGCCTCGGCTTTGCGGTGGCAACGATGGTCCAGCCGGACATCCTCGTGGTCGATGAGGTGCTGGCGGTGGGCGACGCCGCTTTTCAGAAGAAGTGTATGAACCGCATGGAGGAGATGCTCAAAAACGGCACCACGCTCCTGTTCGTCTCCCATTCCAACGCCGCGGTGCGCCGGATGTGTCAAAACGCGGTGTGGCTCGATCATGGACGGATATTGATGACCGGTACGGCGGAGGAGGTCTGTCATGCCTATGAGGAAGCGGGGAAATAGCGTGCAGGATCGTGCGCGCTGCCGGTTGATTACGGTCGTTCTGCTGAGCTATCGCAGCGAACACCTGATGGATGCGCTTGCTTCCGTGCTGGAGCAGACGTATCCCCGCATCCAGCTGATCCTCGCCGACGATGGCACGGAGCGGTTTGATGCGGCGGGCGTCGAGCAATTTGTGCTGCGGAACCAGAGGGGAAATATCGAGAGCTTTCGGCTGCTGCACGCGGCCGTCAACACCGGCACCGTCGCGAATTACAACCGTGCGCTGCGCATTGCGGAGGGGGACTATATCTACCCGCTCGCGGCGGATGACGTCTATATGAACCGGAACACGCTCAAACGCTGGACCGCGTATTTCATGAAGCACGATGTGCCGGTTATGTGCGCGTATTGTACGAATTATGACGAGACGCTCATGCACGCGCAGGGACGCTGGCCCCGCCCGGATCACGCGAGGCTGATCATGAGCGGCGCATCGCGGGAGATCTACCGTGCCATGGAGGTGCAAAAGCTCCTGCCGGGGTGCACGATGGCCAGAACGCGGCGCAGCCTCGAAACGCTCGGATACTTTGACGAGAGCTACCGCCTGCTCGAGGATTATCCCTTTATGATGCGCATTTTGCGGGAGGGCGCGCCGGTCGGGTTCTGGCCGCACAGCGCCGTCAAGCGCAGATGCGGCGGCGTCAGCGACAGCAGGGCGCCGCACCCGCAGTTGGTTGCGGATATGGAGCGGTTTTATGAGCATGAGCTGTTTTTGCACAGCGAGGACCC
Source organism: bacterium (assembly GCA_029218485.1). GTDB lineage: Bacteria > Bacillota > Clostridia > Christensenellales > CAG-138 > Aphodomorpha. Next base: position 3,221 of record JAQXRK010000156.1, read on the forward strand.
GGAGCGGCTGTGCGCGGCGCTTCGATCGATCGAGGAGAGACGGCAGGCGGCGCTCGCGGTAGCGCAGCAATGGAATGAGGGGAATTTCCGAAAGAGGGTATGCATTGGTCTGAAGCATCCCAGGTGGCTGCTTGGCAGGCTGTATCACTGGCTCATCAAAACTTGAAGGGGGACGATTGATATGAAGGGCATCATTTTGGCCGGCGGAGCCGGAACGAGGTTGTACCCGCTTACCATGGTGACGAGCAAGCAATTGCTTCCGGTCTATGATAAGCCGATGATCTATTATCCGCTTTCCACCCTGATGCTTGCCGGCATTCAGGACATTCTCATCATTTCAACGCCGGCGGATCTGCCAAATTTCAAACGCTTGCTGGGCGATGGGAGTCAGTATGGCGTTCGCTGTTCCTATGCGGAGCAGCCGAGTCCGGACGGGTTGGCGCAGGCGTTCATCATCGGCGAATCGTTCATCGGGCAGGATTGCTGCGCGATGATTCTCGGGGACAATATCTTCTATGGAAACGGGCTGACGAGGCTGCTCAACAGCGCGGTCAGGAACGCTTCACAGGGTGTAGCAACGATCTTTGGCTATTATGTGGACGATCCGGAGCGGTTCGGAATCATGGAGCTGGATGGCGACGGGAACGTGCTCAGTCTGGAGGAAAAGCCCAGCGAGCCCAAATCGAATTACTGTATCACCGGCCTGTATTTCTACGACAATCGCTGCATCGAGCTTGCAAAGCAGGTCAAACCTTCGGCGCGGGGCGAACTCGAGATCACCTCGCTGAACGAGCTTTACCTGCGGAGCGGGAGCCTGCACGCCGAGGTGATGGGGCGCGGCTTTGCGTGGCTGGATACCGGTACGTTCGACAGCCTGGTGGACGCCGCCGATTTTGTGAAGACCATTGAGCGGCGGCAGGGAATCCAGATTTCCGCACCGGAGGAGATCGCATACAGAAAGGGCTGGATCAGCAGGGAAGCGCTGCTCGCCGCTGCGGAAAAATACGGAAAATCTCCCTATGGGACGAATTTGCACCGCGTGGCCGAGGGCAGAATTCGCTATTGTTGAGGAGGGCATATGGAGCATCGCACGATCATCGTGACCGGCGGCGCCGGGTTTATCGGCAGCAATTTCATCTTCTACCTGCTGGAGAACACCGAGGATCACGTCGTTTGTCTGGACAGCTTAACGTATGCCGGCAATCTGTCCACGCTGGCGGGCGTGGCGAACCACCCACGGTTTCGGTTTGTGCGCGGCGATATCACCGATCGGGAGGCGGTGTATCGTCTGTTTGAGGAAACGGCGCCGGATGTGGTTGTCAATTTTGCTGCGGAGAGCCATGTGGACCGGTCGATCGAGAACCCGGGCGTTTTTCTGCAGACGAATATTATCGGCACGCAGACGCTGCTGGACGCCTGCCGCAAATACGGCATTCAGCGCTACCATCAGGTTTCGACCGACGAGGTGTACGGAGATCTGCCGCTGGACCGGCCGGATCTGATGTTTACCGAGACGACGCCGATCCATACGAGCAGCCCGTATTCCGCCTCGAAAGCGGCGGCGGATTTGCTGGTGCTGGCATACCACAGAACCTATGGGCTGCCGGTGAGCATCTCGCGCTGTTCCAACAACTACGGGCCGTATCATTTTCCGGAGAAGCTGATACCGCTCATGATCATCAACGCGTTGCACGACAAACCGCTGCCGGTGTACGGCACCGGGGAGAATGTGCGCGATTGGCTGTATGTGGAGGATCACTGCAAGGCCATTGACCTGATCGTGCGCAACGGCCGCGTGGGAGAGGTTTACAATATCGGCGGACACAACGAAATGCGCAATATCGATATCGTCCGCCTGATCGTACACGCTCTGGGAAAGAGCGAGGACCTGATACGGTTTGTCGCGGACAGGAAGGGGCATGACCGGCGCTATGCGATTGATCCGTCGAAGATTCACCGCGAGCTGGGCTGGCTGCCGGAGACAAAATTTGAGGACGGGCTTCAGAAGACGATCGACTGGTATCTGCAGAACGAGGATTGGTGGGGCGCGATCATCAGCGGCGAGTATCAGACCTATTATCAAAGGATGTACGGAGACAGATGACGATGCTGACGGGAGTGGAGCGCATTGCCTTTACCGGCCATGCGGATGCGCGCGGCGCGCTGGTAGCCATAGAGAACAACCGCGACCTGCCCTATGCAATCCAGCGGATTTATTATATCTATGGGGCAGCGGGCGACGCCGTGCGGGGGAAGCACGCGCATAAGGATCTGAAGCAGACGCTGGTCTGCGTTGCGGGTTCCTGCGATATCCTGCTAGACAATGGGCATGAACTGGAGATCGTGCGGCTCGACCGGCCGGACGCGGGCATCTATATCCATGGCCTGATCTGGCGTGAAATGATGCACTTTTCGCCGGACTGCGTGCTGCTCGCATTGGTCGACCGGCCGTATGATCCGCAGGACTATATCCATGATTACAACGAATTTCGCTCTTTGGTGGAGGAGGAGAAACCATGAACGTACCATTTGCTGATTTTTCGGTCATGCACACAGAGATCCGGGATCAGCTTGATGCAGCGATCAGACGGGTTGTGGATGCCAACTATTTCATCGGATCACCGGAGAACAAGGATTTTGAGGATCGCTTTGCTGCGTATTGCGGCGCCAACGCCTGCGTTGGGTGTGGCAATGGGCTGGATGCGCTGCAGCTGATCCTGCGTGCATACGGCATTGGCGCGGGCGATGAGCTGATCGTTCCGGCGCACACGTTCATCGCGACAGGCCTGGCCGTCACCTATGTCGGCGCGAAGCCGGTGTTTGTCGATGTCGAGCCGCACTGGTACTGCCTGGATGCGGCGCAGATCGAGGATGCGATCACGGAGCGCACCAAGGCGATCATGATGGTGCACATCTATGGTCAAGTCGGCGAGTTTCAGGCCGTTCGGGAAATCGCGGACAAGCACGGGCTGCTTTTGATCGAGGATGCGGCGCAGGCACACGGTGCGCGTTACCGCGGGCAGCGGACCGGCAGTCTCGCCGATGCGGCCGGCTTCAGCTTCTATCCCGGGAAGAACCTCGGCGCATTCGGCGATGGCGGTGCGGCGGTCTGCCGCGATGCTGCGGTTGCGGAGCGCATCAGAACCTATGGCAACTATGGCGCAAGAACCAAGTATCAGCATGTGTACAAGGGGGTCAATTCCAGACTGGATTCCGTGCAGGCGGCGGTGCTCTCCGTCAAGCTGGAGTTTCTGGATCGCTGGAACGCCGAGCGCCGGCGGATTGCCGGGCGCTACAAAAAGGGAATCACCAATCCTTCCATCCGGCTGCCGCAGGAAAATCCGGATGCAGAGCATGTATGGCACATCTTCCCGGTCATGGCCGAGGGGCGTGACGCGCTCATCGCGCATCTTCGCGATCAGGGGATCACGGCGCTCTGCCATTACCCGGTTCCGATGCACCTGCATCAAGCCTATGCGGATTTGGGGTATGCGCCCGGCCGGTTCCCGGTCGCGGAATATATTGCCTCGCATGAGGTCAGCCTGCCGATGTATTACGGCATGACGGAGGAGCAGATCGATCATGTAATCGATGCGGCGAACCGGTTTTGAGTGGTTGACTGATGGGAAGGACGGACGGACAGGAGACGATATGGAAAACAACGGCGTAAGGCTTCGCAGACTGTTGGAGAAGGATGCTCCGCGCATGCTGGAATGGATGCAGGATGCTGAGGCGGTTCGTTATCTGAATATCGGCGGCATGGATACCGGGATGCAGCAGGTGCTGCGGTTCATTCAGAATGCGCAGGACGATGTTTCCAACATTCATCGTGCAATCGTTGATGCGAATGATATGTATCTCGGTACGGTCAGCCTGAAGCATGTGGACTACGAGAAGCGGGAAGCGGAGTATGCCATCGCGATGCACCCCACCACCTGGGGCACGGGAGCGGCCCGGACGGCAACACGGCTTATCTCGGAGATGGCGTTCC
>JAQXRK010000157.1 GCA_029218485.1 bacterium
TATCGGCCTGCCGGCCGGGCTTGCCTCCGCGCTGACACAGGGATTATTGGAGCTTACCGGCGGATGCGCCGCCATCGCTGCGCTGAACCTACCGTTTCGGCTGACGATCGCTCTGTGCGCCTTTTTGGTCTCCTTTGGAGGCATCTGTGTCTTTCTGCAAACGAGACTCTTTATAAACGGAAACGTGCTCCGCTATTTTTGCGTAAAGACGCTGCACGGTATTTTAGCAGCCGGCATCGCCTATCTGTGCGCGCCGATAGCACTTCCCAAAGAGCAGCCGGCTATTGCACAGCGCGGCAGCGATTATCTGGTCAACGCCTTGACGGGAGGTAGCATTTTTTTCGCATCGTGCATCGCAGTTTTTGGCATCTATCTGATGGCGCTGGTCACATCCGCTCTGGTTGCCAAGCGCCAAAACTGAAAAGGAACCCGAGCAGTTCGGGTTCCCAATGGTTCAATAATCGTCGCCGTCCTCGTCATCATCGAAATCGAGGAACTTCTTGCGCTGCTTTTTCGGTTTTTCCCGTTTCGGCTCTTCCTCTTCCCAGGAATCGTCGAATTCTTCTTCGTCCTCATCGTCCAGCTCAAACATCTTGGCGAAAAAGCCCTTCTTCTTTGGCTTTTCCTTCTCGCGATGCTCTTCCTCGTAATACATATCTTCATCCACGGGTTCGCGCTTTCTCTGCGGTGCAGCGGGGCGCTCAAACTGGCGGGTCAACCCATCCTGCTCGGCATACGGCTGCTGCGGCTGATATGCGCTCTGCTGGGGAGCCGGCTCCTGATAGACGGGCTGCTGCGGCTGATACACCGGCGCCTGCTGTGCCTGTACCGGCTGTGGCTGGGGCTGCGGCTGCGGCTGCGCAGCAGGTACACCCAATTCCTGTCTGTTTTGCGCGATCAGAGCATGATACTCGGTCATGTACTGCTGCAAATCGGAGAGAATATCATCCGCATATTTGCGCGCGCCATTGTAGATAGCATTTGCGTTGGTTTCCGCTTCTGCAGAGATCTGCGCAGCACGGGCACAGGCCTCCTTGTAAACTTCCGCATCGCTGACGCGGGCCTCGTACTCAACCTGCGCCTGATGATACAGGTTCTCCGCGCTCGCCTGCGCCTGAGCCAGAACATTATCCGCTTCCTCATGCGCTTGCGTCAGGATCTCCTCCGCCTGTTCCTTGGCGTCGTTGATCCGGTTTTCCGCCTCAGCCAACACGCCGGTCGCGCGGCGGATATCCTCGGGAATCGTCACTTTCAGATCTCCGAGCAGGTCGTACAGACGCTCGATTTCAACTACTCGCCGGTTCTGACCGCTGAATTTTGTGCGCGGACTTTCCTCAAGTTCCTGCTCAATGCTTGAAATAATGCTGTAGATTTTCATCGTCTGTGCAGTACTCATGCTTGTCGTAACCTTTCTGCAATAATATTCATGTTACAATCGGGAACGAGCCCCTCGATACTTCCGCCGTATGCTCCAATCTCTTTTACCGTGCTGGAGCTCAGGAAGGAAAGCGACGGTTTTGCCATGAAGTAGACCGTCTGTATGTTCGGTTCCAGGTGCCGGTTGGTGGCGTCAATCTGGAACTCATATTCAAAATCCGTAATGGCACGCAGACCGCGGATAATGTATTGCGCGCCGATTTGCTTGGCGTAATCGACCAGCAAGCCGCCAAACTGATCCACGATCACATTGCGCATGCCCGCATTCGCAACGGCGCGCTGAATCATGCAAACGCGCTCGTCGGCAGAAAAGGTGGCAGATTTGGCAGAGTTCCGCAAAACGCCGACATATACGCGGTCAAACAACGCATAAGCGTTCTGAAGAACATCCATATGTCCGACTGTAAACGGATCGAAACTGCCAGGATAAATGCCGATCTTCATGTCGCTTCGTCCCTCTCCATCTCTGAAACCGCACAGGCGCCAAATTTTCTCGTTCTCCGGCGCCGCATAACACCCGGTACATCGTCCGGCGGCGCATAAGAGGAAGAATGCTCGATCAGAACCAAGCCTTGCGGCTGCATTAACCCCTCGCTAAAGAGCAGGCGTGCTGCATCCACCGCAAATCCGCTTGCATATGGCGCATCCAGAAACGCGAAATCAAAACGCACGCCGGAAATCACCAGCCGGCGAATCGCCTCGCGGTAGTCCAACTGCATCACCGTGACCACATCCGACAGCCGAACCGCGGCAGCGTTCTTCCGAATCAGTGCCGCACAATCTGCGGAAGCATCGTTGCAAATCACAAGCTTTGCCCCGCGCGAAGCCGCCTCAAGACCCAGATTGCCGGATCCGGAAAAGAGATCGAGCACATGACTGCCCGGCAGGTCGAACTGCAAAGCGCCAAACATGGCCTCCTTTACCCGGTCAAGCGTTGGACGCGTTGCCAGTCCGGGAAGCGCCTCAATTTGCCTGCCCCTGGCACTTCCGGCAATAATACGCAATTTCTCCTCCTGATACCAACTTACGTAGATACTGTATTATAACATTTTGAATCGGAACATACAAGTGGATAAAATCAATTGTAAAATCCAATTTATCTGATAAAATAAAGGGGAACGTTCTTCAATGCGCAAGGACGGAAACAAACGTTTTGGAGCGAACAGAATGATTCTTTTGAAAAATGGACGCATCTATCCGATCTCACGGCCAGCCTTTCAGGGAGATGTGCTGATCCGGGACGGAAAGATCGCAGCGCTTGGCAAGAACATCGAAGCATCGGATGCCACCTGCATCGACGCAAGCGGCTGCACCATTACGCCGGGCTTTATTGACGCGCACTGCCACATCGGCATGTGGGAGGATGGCATGGGAGACGAAGGCGCGGACGGAAACGAAACATCCGATCCCATCACGCCCCAAATGCGCGCGATTGATGGTTTGAATCCATTTGATCCATGCTTCCATGAAGCCTGTGCCGCTGGAATTACCACCGTTGTAACCGGCCCGGGCTCTGCAAATGTCATTGGAGGACAGTTTGCCGCCCTGAAGACGCATGGCACCTCTGTTGAAAATATGCTCGTGAAGGCCCCCGTTGCAATGAAGGCGGCTATGGGTGAAAACCCCAAACAGGTGTATGGAACGCAGAAGGTAACGCCGTATACGCGCATGGCGATTGCAGCGCTCTTTCGAAAAGCCATGTTCGATGCACAGGAATATGCGGCCGAAAAGAAAAAGGCCGAGAGCGACCCCGATAAAAAGCCGGATATGGATATGGCGATGGAGGCATTGCTGCCCGTGCTGTCCGGGGAACTTCTCCTGAAAGTCCATGCGCACCGTGCCGACGATATTCTGACCGCGCTGCGCATTGCAAGGGAGTTCCATCTGCGTATTTCACTGGAGCACTGTACAGAAGGGCATTTGATCGTGAACGAGTTGAAGAGCCAGATCGACGCGCTCGGCGGCGTGCCGGTCATTCTCGGCCCGCTCCTTTCCGAACGATCGAAGGTGGAACTGCGGAACCTGACTTTCCGCGCCCCCGCCATTTTGAAGCGCGCCGGCATCGAATTTGCTTTGATGACCGATCACCCCGTGATCCCCATTCAATATCTGCCCATCTGTGCGGCGCTTGCCGTGCGGGAAGGGCTCGATGAAGAAACGGCTCTCGCTTCCATTACGCTGCATGCCGCAAGAGCCGTTGGACTGGATGGGCAGATTGGTTCGCTGGATGTTGGCAAGGACGCGGACCTCGCTATGTTCAGCGGACATCCGTTCGATTTCCGCGCCCGCTGCACCATGACGATGATTAACGGCCAGATCGTTTACCGCGAGGAGCGGGAGTCGGAACGATAAGAGGTGGATGGGATGATACGCGCTACCAGGACAGAGATTGCCCTATCGAATATCGCGCACAATATTTCGGTGATTCGCGCCGGGCTGAAACCCGAGACAAAATTTTTGGCGGTTGTCAAAGCGAACGCCTATGGGCATAGTTTGGAAGAAGTTGCGCGCTATGCCTGCGATCACGGCGCCGACTATCTCGGCGTTGCCATCGCGGAAGAGGGCGTCCGTCTGCGCACAGCCGGCATTGAAGCGCCGATCCTGATACTCGGTGCTTCGATGGACACGCACATCGGCTGCATTCTCGAGCATGATTTGACGCCTACCGTTTTCTCCATAGACACGCTCAGGCAGCTGCAGGCCGCAGCGGCCGCCGCAGGAAAACAATGCCGATTCCATTTCAAGGTGGATACCGGCATGAACCGCATCGGCTTTGTGAGCACAGAGGCCTTTGAGGCGGCATTGCAATATCTTGCCGAATGTCCAAACCTGATCTTTGAAGGCATGTTTACGCACTTTGCCGTATCGGAACTCCCGGACAAGAGCTTTACAAGGCAGCAGGCGGCAAGATTTGACGACTTTGTGGCCATTGCCGCTCGCTATGGCTACCGTCCCATTCTGCATGCAGCAAACAGCGGCGGTGCTCTCGAACTGCCCGAGTATCAGTACGATATGGTGCGCGGCGGCATCGCCATGTATGGCTATCATCCCGCCGGACATGCCGTCGGAAGCGCCGACCTTCGCCCCGTGTTGAGCTGGAAAACGAACATCGTCAATATCAAGGAGATCGCTGAGGGAGAAACCGTCAGCTACGGAAGAACGTTTACCGCCTCCAGACGCACGCTCGTGGCAACGCTCCCGGTGGGATATGGCGACGGCTACAAACGCTGTCTCTCCAACCGGGCAAACGTGCTGATTCACGGGAAGCGTGCACCGCAGATCGGTACGGTTTGCATGGATCAGATCATGTGCGATGTGACAGATATCCCCGGAGCGGCAATCGGGGACGAAGTGATACTGCTCGGATGTCAGGGTAACGAAACCATCACCGCAGACGAAATGGCGCGCTGGGCCGACACCATCAGTTACGAGATTCTGCTATCGATCAGCGAACGCGTTCCGCGCGTATTTCTTGACTGATGGCATCGATGACGTCGCCCGCAACCAGCATACGGTTGCCCAGAATTTCATAAGCAAGATCAGCCGATGCGCCCAGCAGAAATGCCGCGGCGCATGCTGCTTGAAAGGGCAAGACGCGCTGCGCCAAGAGCGCCAGAAGCAGTCCGGTCAGCACATCCCCGCTGCCTCCCTTTGCAAGACCGGGATTGCCGGTCGTGTTGAGCACGACTTCCCGGCCGTTGCTGATGCAGGTTGTGGCGCCCTTCAACAAAACGATACAGCCAAACTGCCGGGCCGATTCACGAGCTGTTTCAATGGGGTCTGCGAGCACTTCTTCGACGCTGCTGCGCAGCAGCCGTGCCATCTCGGCCGGATGCGGCGTCACAACCACATTGGAGTGCAGCATCGTCAGAAGATCGCGATGCGCCGCCAAATGATTCAGCGCATCGGCATCCACCACGGTCGGGCGATGCGAAGCAAGCACCTCGCGGAGCAGACGGTCGGAGCACATCTCCCCCATGCCGCAGCCAATGCCGATGGCCTGGCTTGCCGCAATTCGTTCGCAGGCATCAGCCTGCGCGGATTCATCCCAAATTTCATTGTCACCGCAGGGAATGCACATCGCCTCCGGCACGACGGCAAAGGCCGGCTTGACCGCTGCGGGAACCGCAACGCTCAGCAGCCCGCAGCCGCCCCGCAGCGCCGCCCGGGCGCTCAGGAGCGCTGCGCCGGTATAGCGCGCACTGCCAACGCACAGCAGCGCACGGCCATGATTGCCCTTATGACTATCCAGCGGACGCGGAGGCAATATGCTGCGGATATCGGAATGCTCCTGCCAGAGAACATCGCTGTGCACCGGATACTGATCCGCAATCGGGTGAATCCGGATGTTGCCGGCATATTCCCGCCCAGGGCATAACAGCAGGCCGCGCTTGACATACTGAAACGTCACGGTTTCATCGGCGCGAATGGCGGCACCGCAGCAACGGCCGGTGGCGCCGTCAATGCCCGAGGGAATATCAACCGAAATCCGGCAGGCACCGGAAGCGTTGACCCGAGAGATGAGTTCGCAATGGGCGGATGAAAGCGGCCGGGAAAGCCCTGTTCCAAACAGTGCGTCAACAATGCAGGCATACTCGCCCGGATCTGGAAATGCGGAAAGGAAACGGCAACCGGCATCCAGCGCGCGGCGATAGTGAATCAGCGCATCTCCGCGAAGCGATTCCTCGCTCACGGCAAGCCAGGCCTCTGCATCACGGCCGCGCTCGTGCAGTTGACGCAGAACTGCGAAGCCGTCTCCCCCGTTATTTCCGGGTCCGCACAGGATGAGAATACGGGTATCTTTGGGAACCCGGTCGTCGATCGCCCGAACAACGCCCTGCGCTGCACGTTCCATCAAAACCTCGCCGGGTATTCCATACCGATGGATCAGCTCCTGATCCGCCTCCCGCGCCTGAGAGGGCTTGAGCACCTCTTTCATTCCGTATCCTCACACTCGTGTGACTGGCTATCCAGCGCCCTGGATGCCGTGTCATAGTCATAGCCGCGATGAAGCAGGCGCTGCATGACGCGCGATCTGCGCTCGCTCTGTTCCAAATTGGAAAACTGCGCCCAGTATTTTTCGGCAATCCGGTTGGCGTTTTCCTGCTCGGTTTCATCGGATATCTGTTCCAATGCTGCGGCAAGGATATCCGCGGGGAGCTCATGTGCATAGAGCTGCTCCCTGAGATGTCTCCGGCTGACCGGCTTGGTGCGCAGCCGCGTTTCAATGAAATCTGCGGCAAATTTCTCATCGTCCAGCAGGCCCAGTTCCAAAAGGCGATCGATCGTTTGCGCAATCTCATACTCGCCATATTGCTTCTCATCCAGATAGCGCTCCGTTTCCCGCACCGTGCGCGCACGATATCCGAGAAAGTGCAGGGCGGCATCCATCGGCGATGTGGTTGCAGGGATCATTTTTTTCTTTTCTCTCATTTTCATGCAACCATCATATCACAAATTTGGTCTTCAATATAGTGGATATCTTGAAAAATCCTCGGGTTTGGTCGAACGTATCGCCGACCGGGCGGTACTGATGAACAAATTGTAACAAATGCCAATTTGGATAGGATTGTCCTTTCAAAATGGTGCATAATATAGTGACTTGACGAGAGTATGAGGGGGTAAAACCATGGATAAGAACCTGTTCTTTGATGACCAGCAGGATTTAGAGTTGAAATCAACCGCGCTCAACGATGCATCTGCGGACGAAGAGCAGAATACGGAGCCCCTTTTTGAGGACGGACCCAGAAAGAAAGCGGGAAGCAAGCGTACCGCTCTGATTATCGTTGGCCTCGCCATCGTGCTGACATTGGTCTGTGGGGCCGTATTCTATATCATTTCGCAGAATCGGATTGCGGCGGAGATCGCTGCGCAGGCGGCTGCCGCCGAAGAGGAGGAACGGATCCGGACCGAGCTGGCGCTGCAGCAATCGCAGGAGTACGATCAGATTGTCAATTCCAAGTATTTTCTCGAGGGCGTAACCGTCGAGGGCGTTGCAATTGGCGGAAAAACGATGTCCGAAGCAGAGCAGATGCTGAACGAGCTGATCGCTTCCAAGGCCCCGTCCGGTTCGCTGTCGCTGTTCCTCGGTGAGGAAACCTATGCCTTTGATCTCAGCGCGATTGTGTGCACATCCAACCTTTCCGATGTGCTTGCACAGGCGTTTCAGCTTGCGCGCTCCGGAAGCGTTGAGGAGGTGCTCGCGGAAGCGGAAGCGATCCGAACGAACGGGAAAGCATACACGCTGACGGTGCAATATGATTTTTCCAACATTGCAGCACAGGTTGCTGCTCTGGCGGAACAGATTGATCAGCCCGTTCAAAACGCTTCCTTCGGACAAATTGACAAGGAGCAGCACACCGTCACCATGGTGGAGGCACAGGATGGTACCACTGTCGATCAGGAGAAGCTGATTGCAAGCATCACGAGTGCGATTATGAACGGAAGCCATGACGAACCGATTCAAATTCCGGTGAATTCCGTTCCCGCCTCCCTGACAAAAGACCATCTGGAGCTGATGGAAACCACTGCTACTACCTCGTTCAAGGGGAGCAGCAGCAACCGAAAATACAATATCCGCAAGGGCGTTGATCTGATCAACGGCACGGTGCTGGAACCCGGCGAGACCTTCTCTACCAACGGTGTTCTGGGTACGAGAACGATAGCAAACGGCTGGAAGATGGCCAATGCCTATGTGGGCGGAACCACAGAAGAGCAAGCGGGCGGCGGCGTCTGCCAGCTCTCCTCCACGCTCTACAACGCTGTTGTAAAAGCCGACCTGGAGATCGTTTCGCGGCGCAACCATTCGATGCCGGTTTCCTACATCCGAAAGGGCCTTGACGCGACGATCAACTCCGTTGGCAATATCATTGATTTTAAATTCCGGAACAATACGGAAACGAACGTGATCATATTTGCGTGGACGTCCGGCAACGACTTGTATTTCAAGATCTATCGCTGTCAGTTTGACACGGATGAGTATGACGAAATCCGTTTGACGAGTGAAAAAACGGAGACCATTTATCCGAGCGGGGAGATGGTTGTGGAGATCGACCCCACTCTGCCGGCCGGGACGGAAAAAATTGTTGTGGAGCGCAAGAACGGCGAGCGTTGGCAATCCTATAAAAACTATTATAAGAACGGTTCGATTGTAAAGACTGAGAAGCTGGCCGTTTCCACCTACAACGCATTTGACGGCAAAAAACTGGTTGGCCCTGAACTGACCGCTACGCCGACGCCGACGCCGGACGTTCCGATCATTACGCCGGAGCCATCAATGCCAACGCCTGAGCCGCTTGTGACGCCGGAACCGGTCATAACGCCCGGCCAGTCCGAAGAACAGACGATTATTACACCGTAACACGGAACGGAAATCGATCAAAAGCAGAGGAAAACCCTCTGCTTTTGTCGTTTTTGGGGCGAATGACTGACAACTTGTCCCGACTTGTTGAAACGGCTGTGAAAACCTGTTACGATTACTGAGTATCAACGAAAGCGAGGATATCTATGAGGTACGAAATTGAGC
>JAQXRK010000158.1 GCA_029218485.1 bacterium
TTGCTCATGCGTAAGCCCCTCCAGATCGATCAGGCGGATCGCCTCGAACGCATCCACGGTCATGACGACCGCGCCGTCCGACCCGATCCCGCTCGCGGGGGCAAAGGTCTCGTATTCCGGCTCGCTGCAAACGCGGCGGCAGCGCTGTGGTCTGGGCAAGGGAACACCTCCGTTTCCGTCATATGTCGATTATAACACCGATATTTCAAATTGCAAGGGGATAGGGGGAAAAATCTGCGGCCGCGCACGTGGGCTTTCAAGCGGCAATGACTGCGGCAGCACGGTTGCAGGAATAATCTGCGGCCGCGCACGTGGCGAAGCCGATGGCTCCGCTGTGCCGCCGCCCGGGCGAAAACCCGCGGGAAAACGCGACAAAGCGCACAAACAAAAGCGGCCGCGCCGATTGTGGGCGCGGTCGCCTGATTTTGATGGGATGGATTCTTTCCGGGAGGTTGCCCGCGGGGCGCGGTTACTGCCGGTAGGTCTGCAGGAACTGCTTCAGCTTGCCCATGGCCTCCTCGAGCACCTCCACGCGCGGGAGATACACGATGCGGAAGTGGTCGGGCTGCTTCCAGTTGAAGCCGCCGCCGTGGACGATGAGCACCTTTTTCTGGTGCAGGAAGTCGAGCGCGAACCGCTCGTCGTTGGTGATGTTGAACTTCTTCACATCGATCTTCGGAAACGCGTAGAATGCGGCCTTCGGCTTGACGAGGCTCAGGCCGGGGATCTCGCTGATGGCCTTGCAGATATATTCGCGCTGCTCGTAGATGCGTCCGCCGGGCACGACATAGCTGTTGACGCTCTGGTGCCCGCCGAGCGCCGTCTGCACGATGGACTGGGCGGGAACGTTCGAGCACAGGCGCATGTTCGAGAGCATGTTGATGCCCTCGATATAGTCCTTCGCAAGCTCCTTCCGGCCGCTGAGCACCATCCAGCCGATGCGGTAGCCCGCGATCATGTGCGACTTGGAGAGGCCGCTGAACGTGACGCAGAACAGGTCCGGCGCGAGCGAGGCGATGGAGATGTGCTCCGCGCCGTCCATGACGAGGCGGTCGTAGATCTCATCGGAGAAGATGATGAGCTGGTTCTGCCGCGCAACCTCCACGATCTGCTCGAGCACCTCTTTGGAGTAGAGCGCGCCCGTCGGGTTGTTCGGGTTGATGATGACGATGGCCTTGGTGCGGCTCGTGACCTTCCGCTTGATATCGTCGATATCCGGGTTCCAGTCCGCCTGCTCATCGCAGATATAGTGCACGACCTTGCCGCCCGCGAGCGTTGCCGTGGCCGTCCAGAGCGGGTAGTCCGGCGAGGGGATCAGGATTTCGTCGCCCTCGTCCAGCAGCGCCTGCATGCTCAGGTTGATGAGCTCGCTCACGCCGTTGCCGGTATAGATGTCGTTGATCGTGACGTCCGGCAGGTTCTTGAGCTGCGCATACTGCATGATGGCCTTCCGCGCGGAGAACAGGCCGCGCGAATCCGAATAGCCCTCGCACTCGGGAAGCTGCTGGCGCATGTCGTAGATGACCTCATCGGGCGTGCGGAAGCCGAACGGCGCGGGGTTGCCGATGTTCAGCTTGAGGATGTTCATGCCGTTCTCCTCCATGCGGCGCGCCTCCTCGACGACCGGGCCGCGCACATCGTACAGCACGTTGTCCAGCTTGGACGATTTTGAAAATGTTCTCACTCCGTTTTCCATTGCTCTTTCCGCATCCTTTCTGTTGCTCTCGGGCGCCGCGCCGGAGGGCGGCTCCGGCGGCCGGGACGGCGGCTGCGCGGGGGCATCCTCGCCCTGCAGCCACAGCGGGTCGACCTCCAGCGCCTCGGCGAGCACCTTCAGGATATCCCACCGCGGCTCGCTCTTGCCGCTGACATACTGGCTGATGTGGCTTTTGCCGAGCCGGATGCCGTGCAGCGCGCCGATGGGCTCGGCCAGCCGGATGACATCGACCTGCTTGAGCCCCCGCTCGGCCATGATCTGTTTGAGCCGCTCCGCAACTGCCGCCATATGGATGAAACTCCTTTGCCGTGTTTTTCAACATGATAGCAGAAGTTCAAGC
>JAQXRK010000159.1 GCA_029218485.1 bacterium
TGGCGCCGGACGGTCTGGCCGCGCTGTACACGATGGAGGGGCGGCTGCTTGAGCGGTGCCTCCGGGCGCA
Source organism: bacterium (assembly GCA_029218485.1). GTDB lineage: Bacteria > Bacillota > Clostridia > Christensenellales > CAG-138 > Aphodomorpha. Next base: position 71 of record JAQXRK010000159.1, read on the forward strand.
GCGCGCGCTCACGATCATCGATTCGATCCGCACGGACGCGGGCGGGCTTACGCCGCGCGTTTACTTCTGCAGGCGCATACAGGGGCGATAAAGCCCCAACGATGCGCCATGCCGCTTCGGAATCCGTGGTGAACCCGGGCATGGCCAAAGCCGCGTAAAACACCGCAGCACCCTTGAATTCACCGAAAAACATGCAGAGCATTGCGGCGCAGGATGGCGGTCCTGCGCCGGTTGACGTTCCATGCGGCGCATGGAGGACGCGGTTCTGACACGGAGGGGGTTGCCAAATGTGCGCCGGTTTGACACGAAAAACGCGCCATGTTACAATGATGCGTACCACGATATGTGGATTCTGCGGTCAGGAGGCGGGCTTTGGAAACCGGATCAAAACGCATGCTCAGGCGCGGCATACTCTTTTTGATCAAGGCGGCGGTGACGGCGGCAGTGCTCGTCTCGTTCCTGTTCGTCGCCGTTCGGTTTTATCCTGAGACAGATTTCCATTTCTGGGGTTTTGTGGCGTTCGGCGTACTCTATCTCTCCCTGTTCCTGCTGTTTTCCAATACATACCGCTGCTTCCTCATCGGCGTGCTGCGCCTGAGGGAGCTTGTATTTTCGTTTCTGCTGGCGACCCTGCTGACGAACGGGCTGGCCTATTTCGTGCTGTCGCTCACGGCCAGAACCATGCTGCGCATCGGACCGATGTGCCTGCTGCTGGCCGCGCAGTGGCTGGCGGGTACGCTGCTGCTGCTTCTGGGCAACCGGCTGTTCTACCGGCTGCGGGAGGTGCATGACGCCGCCGTGGTCGTCGGTACGGAGCGGAGCGCCGAGCAGGTGCTGCAGCGGTTTGAGACCGTGCGCCAGCGCTATCGCATTACCGCGGTGTTCCACGCCACGGACGGCGCGGAGCGGCTGCTCGAGGAGCTGATGCCGTACTCGACCGTGATCGTCGGGCAGGTGGAGCCGTCGCTCCGGCTGCGGCTCATGGATGCGTGCTTCGTTGCGGGCAAACGGCTGTTCCTGATCCCGAGCGTGCAGGACGTGCTGTTCCACGGCGCGCACGAAACGTTCGTGGGGGACTCGCTCGTGTATTTGTGCCGCAACCGTTCGATGCCGCTGGGGCAGTGCGCTGCCAAGCGGGCGATGGACATCCTCCTTTCCGTGGTCGGCATCGTGCTGACGAGCCCGCTCATGCTGGCGGCGGCCATCGCCGTCAAGGCGTACGACGGCGGGCCGGTGCTCTACCGGCAGGAGCGGTACACCAAGGACTGCAAGCGGTTTTCGCTCATCAAATTCCGCTCCATGGTCGTGGATGCGGAGAAGGACGGCGCGCAGCTCACCGTGGACAACGACCCGCGCATCACGCCCGTCGGCCGCGTGCTGCGCCGCACGCGCATCGACGAGCTGCCGCAGTTTTTCAACATCCTTCGGGGCGAGATGTCGCTGGTCGGCCCGCGCGCGGAGCGGATTGAAAACGTGGAATACTACTGCACGCTGCTGCCGGAGTTCCGCTACCGGATGAAGGTCAAGGCGGGGCTGACGGGCTATGCGCAGATTTTCGGACACTATAACACCTCCTATGAGGAAAAGCTGAAGATGGACCTGCTCTATATCGAGAACAGCTCGCTGCTGCTCGACCTTCGGCTGCTGTTCCTGACCGCCCGTACGCTGCTGCTGCCGTCGAGCACGGCGGGATTTCGCCATGCAACGCTCCGGGAGGAGTGCGGGGACGCGTCGGCGGAGGGCGCCGCGCAGCCGCCCGAAGCGTCGCAGGAGCAGCCGTCCGAGCCGCCCGAAGCGCAGCCGGATGTACCGGCGGACGCAGCGGCGCACCGCAAGCCGGGGTCTGCGGCATAACCGATGGGGCTATGGGACGGGTGGCATGCTGCGGCGCGCCGTCTCCGGTAGGTTTCGCCCGCCCTGCCAAGCGTTATTTGTCAAATCGCTTCGTCGCATCGCGCGTATAACCAGAAAAACCATACCCTTTGTCCCAACCGGCAGCATGTGCGCCGGTTTTTTTGCGTCCCCCTTCTCTTTTACCGGCGGCCTGCAGCATCCGATGCGACGTTGTGCGGAG
>JAQXRK010000160.1 GCA_029218485.1 bacterium
AGCCGGCGTTTGCTCGCAGATATAGCCGATTGCCTCATCGGAAATCCGATAGGATACGTTGCCCATATTGAGGCCGCTTTCCTGCAACAGCCTGTACGCATCGTCGTAGGTCAGCCCGATCAGGCGGGGCACGACCGGAACGTCCGGTCCAACGCTGACCACGACCGAGATGCTTGTGCCGGGCTTTGCCTGCGTGCCGGCCACCGGCGATTGCGACAGAATGCTGCCATAGGGAACGCTGTCGCTCGTTTCATAGTCAGTAACAACCAGGACAAAACCATAGTCCTTAGCCTTGCTCGTAGCATCCGCAACGGTTTTCTCCGTTAGCGTGGGGACGGAGCGGGTTGCCATCGCCGGCTTGCTGCGCGTGCCGAAAAAGGTCCCGAGCAGAACGCAGATGCAGAGCGCAACCACCAGCGCAATCTTAACAGACCCATGCCATTTCGCCGTATGTACGGTGTGGGCGGCCGGCTCGGCTTCCGTTATGGTGGCCATGGAGTCGGTCTCGGGGGAGAGGAAGGAACCGCTGGGATCATACTGCACATGCAGCAGGTCTTTGCGCATCGCCCGCGTGGTGGGATAGCGCTTGTCCGCGTCCTTCTGCAGCGCGCGCATGATGATGCTGTTCAATGCCGGCTGTATTTTGGGGTTCAGCTGCGCCGGCTCCGCCGGCACATCATGGATATGCTTCAAGGCGATTGCGACCGAGTTTTCACCGGTGAACGGTACAGAGCCGGTCAGAAGCTCATAGAGCATGACGCCGACGGAATAGATGTCGCTCGCGGCCGTAACGGGCATGCCGGTTGCCTGCTCGGGGGAGAGGTAGTGCACTGAGCCGATGACCTTATCGCCCGCAAAGGTCACGGTGGACGCCTCGGCGTCACGTGCAATGCCAAAATCGGCCAGCTTCGCACATCCATCCTTGGTTAAGATCACGTTCTGCGGTTTGACATCGCGGTGGATGATGCCGGCTGCGTGCGCTGCGGACAGGGCCTCCAGCACCTGACAGACGATGCCGATCGCCGCTTTGGCGGGCATGGGGCCGTTGTCCTGTATGATCTGCTTGAGCGTCTTGCCCTCCACGTATTCCATGATGATGAAGGGGAGACCCTCATACTGGCCGACGCCGTATGCGCGGACAATATGGTCGTTCGAAAGGTGCAGCACAGCCCTTGCCTCGCGCTCAAACCGGCGCAAAAATTCCGGGTTGTCGCTGTATTCCTGCCGCAGCACCTTGATGGCGACGGAGCGGTGCGATGTGATGTTGACCGCGCGGTACACGTGCGCCATGCCGCCGGTACCGATCAGCTCTACAATGCGATAGCGATGGTTGAGAATCGTTCCGACCGTCATGCGCAGCAACCTCGCTCACAGCGGGCCAGCGCAACCGTGATGTTGTCTGAGGACCCGTTTTGCAGCGCCTCGCGCACCATGGTATCCGCAAGCGCTTCCAGCGAACCGCCCTGCTGCAAAATACTGCACAGCCGTTCGTCCGTCACGCTGCCGGAAAGACCGTCAGAGCAGAGCAGGAGCACATCGCCCGGCTTCCAGGAGCGGTCAAACAGGTCGATGTCGACGCTGAGACCGATGCCGATGGCCCGCGTAATGACATTGCGGCGCGGATGCGTGCGGGCCTCCTCGCGCGTGATGCTGCCGGATTGCACGAGCATTTCCACGAGCGAATGGTCGGTCGTGACCTGTTCGATGGTTTCCCCGTCAAAATGGTACAAGCGGCTGTCTCCAACATTGGCGACCACATAGCGCTTGCGGCCGAGCACGGCGCACACGAGCGTAGCACCCATGCCGCGCAGCGATTCGCTGTCCTGCGCGGCGCGATAAACCTCGAGATTGGTGCGCGCGATGGCGCGGCGCAGCGCGGAAACGGGATTGTCCTCGTGGCTGTGGCGCAGCTCATCCAGCACGCCGTTGACGGTCATTTTGCTTGCGACCTCACCGGCTGCGTGGCCGCCCATGCCGTCCGATACCGCAATGAACGGCAGCATGTCGGACGCCGCCGGCACATAGCCGCAATCCTCGTTGTGCGCCCGCTTTCCGGTTTCAGTTCGAATCGTGTAGTTCATGCAATACCCTTCTGCGCAATTGGCCGCAGGCACCCTCGATATCGGTTCCCATCTCCCTGCGAACGGTTGCCGAGATGTGCTCGCGCGTCAGCCATCCCATAAACTGCATGGCCTCCTGCCGCGTTGCCCCGGAAAGATTCCGCTCCGGAACCGGATTGAGCGGGATCAGGTTGACGTGGCAGCGGATGCCGCGGAGCCGGCGTGCAAGCGCAACGGCGTCCGCTTCCGAGGCATTCACCCCACGGATCAGGGCGTACTCAAAAACCACGCGCCGGCCCGTCGTGTCCGCATATTGTTTGGCAGCAGCCAATACGCTGCTGATCGGATATACGCGGTTGACCGGCATGATCCTGCTCCGCGTTTCATCGTCGTGCGCGTGGAGCGAAACCGACAGCGTCACATGCGGCGCCTCCCGCATGAAGCGCTCGATCTGGGGCACCAGGCCGCAGGTGGAAACGGAGATGTTGCGCGGGCTGATTCCCATGCCGTCGGGGCTGGAAACGAGCCGGAGAAAGCGGATCACGTTTTCTATTTTGTCCATCGGCTCGCCGCTACCCATCA
>JAQXRK010000161.1 GCA_029218485.1 bacterium
CTGTACGGCATTCCCTACACCGCCTATTTGCAGGAGACGATCCCGCCGGAGCTGCAGGGCCGCGCGTTTTCGCTGATGGGCAGCGTCATGTCATTCGCCATGCCCATCGGGCTGCTGATCTCCGGCCCGGTCGCCGAAGCATACGGCGTCCCGCTCTGGTGCGCGCTCACCGGTGCGGTGTTCCTGCTGACGACGGCGGTGAGCTGGTGGTATGTAAAGCGGCACCAGACCGCCGGGCGCTGAAGTTTACCATTCACATTTGGACGATTTTGTGGCATACTGTTATTAAGAATCATTGTCGAGGAAGCTATGGAAACCAGTTTTTTTGTCGATCCCACGCTGTACCGCGGCCGGCCCGCCGATTGCACCGAAAGAGCGGCGGAGGAAACCGCCACCTATGACCTGCTCGACCGGCTCGGCATTCTCTATCTCCGGCTGGATCATGATCCCGCGATGACCATCGCCGATTGCGCCGAGATCGACGAGCGGCTCGGCACCGCCATGTGCAAGAACCTGTTCCTGTGCAACGCGCAAAAGACGGCGTTCTATCTGCTCATGATGCCGGGGAACAAGCCGTTTCGCACCAAAGACCTGTCCCATCAGATCCAGTCGGCACGCCTGTCGTTTGCCGATGCGGCGCACATGGAGGCATTCCTCCATATCCATCCCGGTTCCGTGTCCGTAATGGGTCTCATGAACGATGCGGAGCACCGCGTGCGCCTGCTCATCGACCGCGATGTGGCGGTGGAGCCGTATGTCGGCTGCCATCCGTGCGTGAACACCTCCAGCCTGCGCATCGCCACCGCGGATCTGCTGGAGCGGTTCCTGCCGGCGGTGGGGCATGCGCCGACGATGGTGACGCTGTAATTGCCGCGCGATTTTTGAACGCGCAGTAACGATATTCCCAATCAACGTTTTCAGGAAGAAGGGGGCCAATCGAATGGTATCGAACGCCAAACTGAAGCAGTATGCTAAGCTGCTTGTCGAAGTCGGTTTGAATGTACAGAAGGGACAGCCGCTTGTGATCAGCTGCCCGGTGGACTGCGCGTATTTTGCGCGCCTGTGCGCCGAGGCGGGCTATGAGGCGGGCTGCAGCAGCGTGGAGATGGAGTGGCGCGACGATGCGCTCACCCGCATGAAATACCTGAAGGCCGATGACGCGGTGTTCGACGTTTGTCCGCCGTGGCGCAGCGCGTTCCGCATTGAGAATGCGCGCGCGGGCGCGGCGTTTCTCTCCATCTATGCGGAGGATCCCTCCCTGCTTGCGGGCGTGGAGCCCGGCCGCATCCAGCGCGCCTCCCGCGCGGCGGGCGAGGCGATGAAGGAGTTCCACGAGGGCACGATGCAGAACCGGTTCCAGTGGTGCATCGGCTCCATACCCGTTCCGAGCTGGGCCAAAACCGTTTTCCCGGCGCTGCCCGAGGAGGACGCCATGGCGATGCTGTGGGAGCGCATCTTTGACGCGGTGCGCATTACCGACGGCGGCGACGCGGTGGCGGCATGGCGGGCGCACATCGAGCAGCTGGCCCATTATCGCACGCGGCTCAATGATCTGCATCTTCGCGCGCTGCACTATCAGAACGCGCTCGGCACCGACCTGACCGTGGAGCTGCCGGAAGGACATTTCTGGGCGGCGGGACAGGAAAAGACGCAGGGCGGCGTGCCGTTCGTGGCCAACATGCCGACCGAAGAGGTGTTCACCGCGCCGAAGCGCGACGGGGTAAACGGCCGCGTGGTCGCTTCCATGCCGCTTGTGCTCGACGGCAATATTGTGCGCGGCTTTGCGCTCACGTTCGAAGCCGGCCGGATCGTGCGCGTGGAGGCTGAGGAGGGTCAGGCGCTGCTCGAGCAGGCCACGCAGCTGGACGAGGGCGCGGCCTATCTGGGCGAGGCGGCGCTCGTGCCGTTTGATTCGCCGATCTCCAACACCGGGACGCTCTTCTACAACACGCTGTTCGATGAAAACGCTTCGTGCCATCTGGCCTTCGGCAGCGCCTATCCCTGTATTGAGGGCGGCGACGCCATGAGCGAGGAGGAGCGGCGGTCGCATGGCCTGAACACCTCCATGACGCATGTGGATTTCATGATCGGCACGCGCGATCTGTCCATCACGGGTCTGACGGCGGACGGCCGGGAGGTGCCCGTGTTCGTACAGGGCAACTTTGCTCTCTGATCACAGAAAGGGAAAGGGAACAGATGCAGAACAAGAGGATGGTTCGTGCGCTCGCGCTGCTGCTTTTGCTGGCCATGGCGCTGACGCTCCTGCCAGGAGCGGCGCTCGCACAGGAAACCGCGGACGAAGCAAAGGAACTGGCGCTGGCCTTTGTGATCCCGGAGCGCGAGGGCGATGTTGCCTGGCGGCTGACCGACAAAAACGCCGACTCCCGCGTCAGCGTGGCGCCGAAGGAGTCGATCCGCATCTCCTGGCCGGCTGAGGAGGCCGCTGCGACGCTGTATTTGAATTGGCACGCGGTGCCGGAGATCGGGTATACGCTCGTACAGCTGGATGCATCCGGCGCGGAGCTGCAGCGCGACACGATTGCCGACGGCATTTTGAACCGCTGTTATGCGCTTGCGGATGGCTGCGCATCGGTGGAGGTCATAGCCGGAGATGGCACGCCCATCGGCGAGGAAACGGAGCGCGAGCAGAAAAAACGGGAGCAGCAGGATGGCTTTGCGCTCTCCGAAGCGGCGGTATTCGGCCCGGGCGCGCTGCCCGCGAAGGTGCAGCAGTGGTCCGTGCGCACGGATGCGCCGGATGTGCTGCTCATCGCCGCCTACCCGTCGGAGGAGTTCATCAGCTTTGGCGGCCTGCTGCCGATGCTGCTCAACCGCGGCGTGGACGTGCAGGTGCTGTTCATGACCGAGCGCACGGCCGGCCTGCGCAATGAGTCGCTCGATGCGCTCTGGTCGCTCGGCTTG
>JAQXRK010000162.1 GCA_029218485.1 bacterium
CTCAGCATCCCGTCTGTAAGCCGCCTCCAGCATCTCCTCCGTTTCGATCGCATCCTGCCCATAGCCATACTTCTTGTGCATCCACTCGGAGTTTAGCAAAGCCATGCAGCACGCTGCAACAAGAATTGCAGCAATCGCCGCTATGCAGATCGTTCGGATGTGTTTTCTCTTCATGGTGTCTCCTTGCACATCTCCGCGTCGTTTTGTTCAAGAAAGGCGGCCTCCGTTTCAACAGCGGCCAATCTTTATGGCTTCCCATCTGCTTTGGATCCCGGTCTCAAATTCTGTTCACTTACATTGTATCAATCTATGCGTATGGAATCAATACATGTCGTTATATGCGAGATATCTTCATCTGCAGCGCGATCAGCAGATCATGAAAGGATTTGTTATGCGTGCTTGAAGGGCAATATCCTGACTCATAAGCGGCTGTTCGTTTGCGTTTCCAATAGCAAAAGCGGCGCACCAGCAGGTGCGCCGCTTTTCGCTCATCAGTATTGCATTGCAAATGCGAACAGCCATTCCTCCGCTGCCTCGGGTTCGGCCGGCACCGCACCGGCGCCGGAAGCGGAACCCAGCTCCGCGAGCGGTTTTTCAACCGGCAGCACAGCGCGGAACGTGACCAGATAGACGCCGGTTGGCAGCGATGCAAACGCCGTGCGCACCTCGTCCAGCGTGCCGCGGCACGCCTCCGCCATCAGGCCTGCGTTGCACAGGTAGACCACATAGCTGTCCTGCTGTACCGTGATGCCGAGGCCGCGGACGCCGTATTCTAAAAATGTGGCCATCGCGGTTTGCGGAAGGATCGGGACCGATCCGGTCACCAGCAAGTCGACCAGTTCGGCGTCCTTCAGATCGTCTGTAAACCAGCTGCTCTGCTCCCGGTTCGTCAGGTCCGATGCGGGCCTCCAGGGCAGCGCGATTCGCGCGTCCGACTCCTCGGCGCTGAGCAGGGGGTACAGCGCCCCGCCCGACCACTCGACCAGCATGTCGCTGTGCAGCTGCGCGGAGAGCGTGCTGTAAGCCAGCACATTCGCGTCCGCCTGCTCGAGGCCGTCATCCATGTACGCTTCGGCGGCCGCCTTGAGCGCATCGTACCAGACGCTGCCGCCCTCACAGTCGAACCCGATGATCCGCAGCCCGGTACCCGTGACCCGGAACAACAGGAATGCGCGCTCATCCTTCATCTCGCCCGCCTCCTCATAGCGGAAGCGGACGGTGGCCAGAAACGTGTCGTCGCTCTGCCAGTCGCACATCTCCAGCAGCACGCTGTTCTCCTGCGGCGCAGGCATCTCGACCGCGGAGCCGGCGCGGGTCTTCTGCTCGATCTGCAGCTCCAGCGCGTAGTACCACAGCTCCGTATCCACGTTGGTTTCCATCAGCGCGCTTGTATCCGGTACGGTGAGCTTGTAGAGCGCGCAGCAGTACCATTCCAGCAGCTGCGCGGCGCACTTTTCGACCATGGCGTCCGTCACATCCGACGCGCTGAACGTATCCTTCTCCTGTACCGGTTTCTGGAGCGGCGTTGCGGCGGGCGCTTTCGTCTCCGTCGTCGGCTGCGGCAGCATCAGCTCCGTTCCCGCGTTCTGCTCGGTCGCCGGTTCGGCTTCCGGCGTTGGCACGGCGTCGGGCAGGCCGGCACTCGGCACAGCGGTTGTGATCACGATGGTCGCCGGCGGCAGATCCGGCCCGGCGGCGTCCATATCGCACGCCCTTGCCTCCCGCTGCGCGCGCAGCGAGGGCAAAAACAGCACCGCCCCGCAAACGGCCACAAACGCCGCCGCGCAGGCGCACGCCGCCATCACGCCCCGCCGGTTGCGGCTGCTCCACCGCTTTCCATAGGTGCGCGAGCTGCGCGCCTGAAACAGCGCCTCGTCGATCCGCTGCGAAAACGATGCGGGCATCTCCGGGTACAGAGCATCCAGATGCAAATCGCTTTTGCGAGGCTCCTGCTTTTTCATGCTCTCCGCTCCCCTTTCTCCAGTGTCCTTCTCAGCGCCGCACGCGCCCGCGAAAGCCGGCTTTTGACCGTTCCCTCCGGTTCGCCGAGAATCCGGGCGATCTCCCGAACGGCGTAGCCCTCGCGGTGGTACAGCGTGAGCGCCAGCCTGGCCTCCGGCGGCAGCGCGTTGAACGCGGCGGCCAGATCCAGATCCGGCATATGTTGGTCATACGCCTCCCGCTCCGTCAACGGTTCGGTCGGCGGTCGCTTTCGGAGCATGGTGTAGCACTCGTTTTTGAGAATCCGCATCAGCCATGCGCGAAAATCTTCCCGGCTGCGCAGCGTGCCAAGGTAGCGAAAAGCGCGCAGCACAGCAGACGCGGCTGCATCCTCGCAGTCGGCCTCACAGCGCAATATCGAATAGGCTACGCGAAACATCGTGGGCTTCAGCAGCTCCACCTGCTCGCAAAACCAATCGGCATCACTCATGCCAGCCATCCCTGAAGTACTCCTCTCCCCCTTTTCCCCTACTATATCATAGACATTCGCAATACCCAATCGGTTGCAGGGATTTTGGGATTCGTTTTTTATTTTCTTTGCTTTGGCCGATTTTTTCGTTATACTGATAGAAATGGAATGGATCGTGGGAGGATCTGTCGATGTATCTGTATCTCGTGCGCCACGGGCAGTCCGAGGGGAACGCCCGGCGCCTGTTCTTCGGACACACGGATTATCCGCTGACCGCGCTCGGGCGGGAGCAGGCGCGGCAGGCGGCGGACAAGCTGCGCGCGGTTTCGTTCTCCCGGTGCGTTGCGAGCGACCTGCTGCGCGCATGGGAAACGGCTGAAATCTGCGTCGGTTCGCGCGCGCTGCGGCCGGAAAAATGCCCCGCCCTGCGCGAGCAGTTCATGGGCGCGCTGGAGGGGTGCGACTGGGCGCAGTCGCACGAGCTGTACGGCGACATGATCGACGCGTTCGTGCACAACTGGTACGACACGGTTCCCCCCACGGTGGAACCGCCCACCGCCATGGAGGCGCGCGTGGCCGCGTGCGTCGACGATGTGCTCGCGCGCGGCGAGGACACGCTGCTCGTTGCGCACAACGGCTCGCTCAGCCTGGCGCTCAAGCACCTCGGACTCATGGGGCTGGACGTGCTCATGCAGCCGGAGCACGCGTTCCGCCACGGCTGCTATTCCGCCATCCGGATCGGGGAGGACGGAAAGGCCGTGCTCGAGGGCTTCAATCTCTGATGGAGAAACATATGGGCAACATTGAGGGGGGAACCGCCTGCCGGTTCCCCCCATTCCGTCCGTCAGGGAAAGCCCTTTGGTGCTCGCGCCCGCTGCGGCAGCGCCGGGGCGGGCCGGTTGCCGCCAGAGCGCGCTGTGCCCCTTGCGCGCGGGATGCCCGCGCTTTGACCTCCCGGGCAGCCTGCCTTTGCACGACCGCTCCATGCACAGCCGCTCAATGTGCGGCGTTGAACGCGAGGATGATATTCCCCCAGTTCGGCACATACAGCGCTGCAAGCCAGTACAGGAAGGTGATCGCCGCAATCCGCACCAGCGGCAGCCGCCCGCGCCAGAGCCGAAGGGCGGTCAGCACCGTCAAAAAGGCGAGAAAGGCCATGAGCCACAGCGGCAGAATCCGCATGATCGTCAGCCCGTAGGCGTCGATGTACATCAGCAGGCGGAGCGCGGCCGACACGAGCAGCAGCGCGTTCGCCAGCAGCAGCAACCCGTTGAGCAGGGAGAGCACCGCGTGCTTTTCGCCATAGCGCACCGACAGCGCCAGCAGCAGAAAATTGATCAGCGACACCACGATCAGCTCGCCGAAGCCGGCGCGCGCATACTCGGAATAGGTGTATGCCTCCGGCAGCGTGCCGCCGAACAGATAGGAGAATTGCAGGCCGAGGAACAGCGCATAGGCAGCCAGCGGCAGCGCCTCGATGACGCCGAGCGTGGCCGCGCTCCAGCAGCCGTCCGGCAGGGCGCGCAAGGCCGGCAGGTGGTACTTGCCGCCGTGCAGGAACGAATAGACGAGCATTGCCGTGACCAGCACCACGATGAGCGTGCCGATCCATTCGCCGACATCCCAATTGTCAAACGCACCGGCGATCAGCCCCGCCATCCGCGCGTCCGCACGGGAGAGGAGCACGAGCACCACGATCAGCAGCGGCACGCCGATCGCAAGGCCCAGCAGCGCCTGCCGTGCTCTGCGCTTTTGGTGGTCTGCGCCGGCCGCAAGCGCGCCGATCGCGCCGAAGAACCGGCCGATCGAGGCGAACGGCAGCACAAAAAAGCCGCGGACCATCCCCTGCACCGCCATGCCCTCCCGCCCGACGGGAATATCGTACAGCACGAGCACCGCATGCAGCATCAGCAGGCAGGGAATCGCGAGGATCGCCGCAAAGATCATGCCGCCCAGATCGTCCAGCCATGCCTGATACGGCAGCAGCACCATCAGCGCGACCGCCGCGCCCAGCACGAGCCAGGCCGTCCGGTTGTTCTTCGCCCGCTTCCACTGCCAGATCAGGAACAGCACCGCATAGGCGGCCCAGAAGGCGCTGTAGGCCCAGAGGGTTTCAAAGCTCCACAGCGTCCGAAACAGCACGCCGAGGATCAGCGCGCCGAGCAGCAGCCACTTCTCCTCCGCGGAAAAGACATGCTTCGGCGCCTTCTGCGTGGTCGCTTCCGGCGTGCGCGTCTCCGGCACGGGTTTCTCCAGATGCTCCATCACGATTCCTCCTCCACGTATTCCAGCAAATCGGATGGCTGGCAGTCCAGCGCGCGGCAGATTGCATCCAGCGTGGAAAAGCGAATGGCGCGGCACTTGTTGTTCTTGAGAATCGAGAGGTTCGCCAGCGTGATGTCCACGCGCTCGGCCAGCTCTCCGAGCGAGATATGGCGCTTTGCCATCATGATATCCAGATTGACACGAATCATAGCGCCGCCCTCACACCGTCAGGTCGTTTTCTTCCTTGAAAGCGACCGCACGTTCAAACACGCCCGAAAGCACCAGGGA
>JAQXRK010000163.1 GCA_029218485.1 bacterium
CGTGCAAGGGTTCAAAGTTCTGTTCATTTGGTTGCTTTCCTCCTCATCAAAAGTTCGGAGGGTCAAGCGCCGTGGGCCCTCCTGACACGGTGTTTCTTCATCAACGATCTCCCCTTTCTCCCTTCGGATACCAAGGCGGGCGCAGCCTTCTCGTGCCGCGCCCGCAAACAATGGTTCGGTTTGTTCTTATGCAAATGCGTCGTAAATGGCGCGCACCGCCGTCTCAAAATCGTCGCTCTCCACGCCAACGATGATGTTCATCTCCGACGAGCCCTGATCGATCATGCGGACGTTCACGTTCGCCTCGTTGAGCGCCGTGAACAGCTTGGCGGCGGTACCGATGCTACGCACCATGCCCTTGCCGACGGTCGCGATCAGAGCCATGTTGGACTGCAGTTCCACGGTCTTTGGGTCGCAGTCGCGCCGGATCTCCCGCAGCACCGCCTCCAGATGCTCCTTGAGCTTGGCATCCGCAATGACGAGCGACATGGTGTCAATGCCGGACGGAATGTGTTCAAACGAGATGTTATAGCGATCCAGCACGCGCAGCAGCCGGTAGCCAAAGCCGATCTCGTTGTGCATGTTGTCCTTGTACACGGTGATGACCGTAAAGCCGGTGCGGCCCGCCACGCCCGTGAGCACGCCCTCGCGCTCGTAGTACTGCAGGTAGCTGTCCGGCACGACCATGGTGCCCGGCTCCTCCGGCGCATTGGTGTTGCGCACATTGATCGGAATATGCGCCTTGCGCACGGGGAAGATGGAGTCCTCGTGCAGCACGGTCGCGCCCATATAGGAGAGCTCGCGCAGCTCGGAATACGAAACCGTGCGGATGACCTTCGGGTTTTTGACGATCCGCGGATCCGCCATCAGAAAGCCGGATACATCCGTCCAGTTTTCATAGACGTCCGCATGCACGGCGCGCGCCACGATTGCCCCGGTAATATCGGAGCCGCCGCGGGAGAAGGTTTTGATGCTGCCGTCGCGCTTGCGGCCATAAAAGCCGGGAATCACAAGACCCTTGCGGCCCTCGAGGCGCTGCGTCCACTTCTGCGTCGTCTCGTCGTCATAGGTGCCGTCCGAGTGAAAGCAGATCAGCTCCGCCGCATCCATGAACTCAAAGCCCAGAAAATCGGCAAGCAGCAGCGCATTGAGGTATTCGCCCCGGCTGGCCATATAGTCCTCGGACGCGCCGTTCTCCAAATTGCGCCGGATGGCGCGAAGCTCGGACGCGATGTCGGTGGAGAGGCCGAGCTCCCGCTCGATCTCCACATACCGCTGGGTGATGGTGTCGAACGTGTTGTCGAACGAAACGCCGTCCGCCTGCTGCGCATAGCAAAGGTACAGCAGGTCCGTCACCTTGTCGTCGCCCGGGAAGCGCTTGCCCGGAGCGGACGGCACGACGAACTGCCGTGCCGGATCCGCCTCGATGATGGCTTTTACCTTTCGGAATTGTGCGGCGTCCGCCATGGAGCTTCCGCCGAATTTGGTCATCTTGATCGCCATGTTTTCGATTCCTTATCAAATTGTAGCGGTCTGCGCTGCGGTCTGCGGCCGCAGCCAACGGCTGATGCGCATCCGCCGCCGGTTGTGCTTTATCAGCCGTCGATGCGGCGGCACTCGAGGTAGTAGCGCTTTTCGTTCGCTTCACCCATGGAGAAGGTCTTGCGCGGCAGCGCGCCGTCGTATACGACCGTGGGGAACAGCTGCGATTTCTCCATCGCCGGAAGCAGGAAGCCGATGGTGTCCTTCTTCGCGGCCAGCGAGCGCACCACGTCTGCGCCGTGGATGTAGTCGACCTCCGCGCCCGGAACCTCCTTCAGCAGCGCGTCGATCGCGTTCTGCAGCGTGCCGACGGTCAGCTGCTGCGCGGGATCCGACACGATGAAAGCGCCCTGCTTCTGCTCGAAGAAGAACGGGATCACATGGGTGTTCGGACCGGCCTGCACAGCGGTCGGGCCGTCGTTTTCAAAGAAGCGCACCTCCGCGCCGCCGTTCTGCGCGGCCAGATGCTCTCTGAGCCGCTCCACGCCCTTTTCGCCGTCCACGCCGAATACCACGCGGTGGATCGGCTCGAACACGATGCCCGTGTCATGGACATTCTCGACCTCCACGAGCGCATACCGCGCCGGATGCGACGCCCTCTGCTCCTCGGGCAGCGTTGCCTTGATCTTTTCCCAGTTGGCCTTGGCCGTTGCAAAGCTGTGGTTGCCATCGCCCATGGCGAACAGCAGCGGCGCATGATCGCCGTACTTCTCATGGAACGCCTTTTCATCGGTGAGCTTCGCCAGCGCATCGAGCACGCCCTGAATCCGGCTTTCATCCGAAACCAGCCAGCCCTCGATATGGCCGCCATCCAGCATCAGCTCGGTATCATAGAGCTGCTCCATATCGGCCGTTTGCCGGAGCAGCGGCTCCACGACCGTGTTCTCCGGGTCGTCGATCAGCACGAGGATGTGCGGCAACTCAAGCTGCGCGCCCTCGCGGATGCGCAGGCGCGGCGGGATGCGCGACTCAATCGTGCCCTCCGTGGCACGGATGAGCGTTGTGGATCCCTTATGATAATCATATTGCTCCAGATCGAGCGCCATGACGAGGCCGTGGCGCGTCTTGCCGGCCACGGTGCGCTTCACCAGCACGAAGCCCTGCGGCTTCTCCTCGAGAATGCCGGTCTCCAGATAGCGCTTCATATTTTTACGAATCTGCTCGATGCGCTCCGCCTCATCCGGCTTGCCCAAAAACGCTTCCGGCAGGAACAGGTCGAGCGTCGTCGGCGCATTCCCGGCGATGTTGCGAACCTCTTCCCAGTATTCCGGTTGCGAGGTGTACTGATCGCAGGCCACGACGGCCCATTTTTCAAAATCGGCTCCCTTTGCGGGAAGCATCACGTTCGGGACGAGTACGCCAACATCGTTCTGATAGCGATTCATGTGCAATAAGCCTCCATTGTTACAATGAGTAGTTCGTTTTATTATAGCCGCAATGCGGCTCGCCTGCAAGAAAAAAACCGTCCTCCGGGCAAAACATTACGCTTCGTCCAGCCGGGACTGCAGCAGATCGGCAAATTTTCCGATATGCACGCCGTCGATCAGCCGGTGGTTGACCTGCAGCGCAACCGTCAGGCGCAGGCGATCCCCCTCCGGCACAAACCTGCCCCAGCTCACGCGGGGGATGGAATCGTCCCGATCGATGTTCATCTCATTGGTCACGGTCAGGAAGTCCACCCACGGCACGCAGGAGATATAGACCCAGTCGTCGCGCTGCTCCTGCTCGCTGGTCGGAAACAGCGCCGTCTGCGCGTCCGCGAGCGCCTTTGCGCGCGCGCAAAACGCCGCCCGCGTTTCCCGCCCGTCCCAATCCATGCTGACGATTTTGAACCGCTCGTCCGCAGCGGGAGCGGTGAAGGACGGCGAGAGCGCATCGTGCCGCACGACCGCTTCTCCCCGCAGCTTGTACAGGAACGCATCCACGCCGTTGAGCGCGTGCATGACCTCATAGATCATGGAACAGTAGAACGACTGGCCGCTCTCCTTCGCCGCCCGGTGGAGGTTGGTGACGTCCGCGCGCCAGCTCATATTATAAAACGGAAAATCCAGCGCGCCGAAAAAGGCCGCCGTCTCCCGCCGATTCCAGGTTTTGGGATCGATCTGCCGCATGCTCCGCTACGCTCCTACTTCAAAAAGTATGGCAGCACCACGACCACAACGCCGGCGACCGCAAGGATAAGACCGCCGATCCACGAACTGTTGAGATACAGATCCGAGGGCTCATCCGCATAATAGGACTTCCAGCGCTCAGCAATGCGCCAGATCTGTTTCGGCCAGAAAACCAGCAGCAATCCGGCAACGATCAGAAGCACGCCGGCAATCCAGGTCCAAACCATATTGCATCGCTCCTCCACATATAGAAAGATATTTTATTTTACCACGATCCGGCTGTCCATGGCAACAGGCGCCATGGATGGCCGGCTGCACAAACGGATCGAAATGTGCTATACTGTTCCTATGAAACGTACTGTTTGCCTGCTGACCATATTGCTCGCCCTGCTGCTGCCGGCCGGCTGCCACCGCACGCCCGGCCCGGCGCCGGCGGATACCGCTTCGCCCGGCGGGGATGCCGTATCGCTTTTGCCCCTCCCGTCCGAAACGCCGCTGCCGCTCGCGCCGCCAACGCCCACGCCCGACCCGCTGCTCGCGGGCGACGGCGTCTATACCATCGGCTGGCTGTCGGACACGCAGCACTACAGCCGCCGCTACCCGGCAATCTTTCTGGAGCAGACCCGCTTTCTTTCTCAGAACGCGGAGCGGCTGAACCTCGTGTATGTCGCGCATACGGGCGATCTGGTGCACAACCGCGACGAGGAGGCCCAGTGGCGCGCGGCGGATGAGGCCATGCGTGCGCTCGGCACCATCCCCTACGGGGTCCTGCCCGGCAACCACGATGTGTCGGACGAGGACCACAGCGCGTATTCGCACTGGTTCGGCGCGGCGCGCATGGAGGGAGAGCCGTGGTACGGCGGCAGCTATGAGGACAACTGCGGCCACTTCGACCTGATCGACGCGGGAAACACGAAATATCTGTTCGTGTATCTCGGCTACAACATGGACGAATCGGGCATCCGCTTCGTGAACGAAACCCTCGCCGCCCATCCCGATCGCGTCGGGGTTCTCCTGGTACACAGCTATTTTGACTCCGACTGCACGCTCACCGATCAGGGGCAGCTGCTCTACGACAGCGTGGTGCTGCGCAACCCGAACCTCTATATGGTGCTGTGCGGCCACCGCTACAACAGCCGCTGCATTCCGGCCGCGGTGGACGATGACGGCGACGGCGCGGCGGACCGCACGGTCCTGCAGATGATCTGCAACTATCAGGCGGCCGGCTTTGTCGGCGGCGACGGCTATCTGCGCCTGATGCAGGTGGACGAGGCGGCCGGGGAGATCCGGTTTTACAATTACTCCCCGCTGCACGACGACTTTGTCTATTATGACACAGAGGAGCACCGCAGCGAGAACCATGCCTTTGATCCCGACGGCGAGCAGGGCGTTGTGCCGATCCCGTGGATGGCGGCGGGTTCCTGAAAAATTCATATAAAATATATAATATGCACTTGACAAAGCGTCGGCCGGGTGGTACATTATCTCCATTATCAGGATTGCGGACAGATTTTTACGGAAAGGAGTCGCCAACATGCGGTATCAGACGAAGAACAGTATGCGCACTGCGAAGGCGGCCTCTTTCTCTGCCGTCTGTACTGCCAGTTGCGCAGCCGCAGGCACGATGGCTCTTCTTGCGTCCGACAGCCGACTGTTGGGCGTTGTTTTTATTTTGGCCATCCTGCTTAGCATCGCCGTTCTGGTCGGCATTCGCCTTATTCCGGCGCTTAGGCGCCGCAATCCCGCTTTTTGAACCGGCAGATAAATGGATGCAATCGCATCGGCGCCGTTCAAAAGCGGAGCCGATGTTTTTGTATATGGGTAACTTATTCAACAAGGGAGGAACTATTATGAAAAAACTCATCAGTATTTTGATGGCCGCTTTGATGGTCGCCGGCTGCTTTGCGTTTGCCGGCTGCTCTTCCAGCGGCAACGCAGCCTCCGGCAGCGATACGATCAAAATCGGTATGCAGGGCCCGTACACCGGCAGCACCGCCGTCTACGGTCTCGCCGTGCAGACCGGCGCCCGCCTGTATATCGACCAGCTCAATGCGAACGGCGGCATCAACGGCAAGCAGGTTGAGCTGATTTACTACGACAACAAGGGTGAGGATGCCGAAGCCATCAACGCGTTCACGCGCCTTGTGGATGAGGGCATCACCGCTTTCATCGGCGACGTGCTGACCGGCAACACGCTGGCGGTCGTTCCCGAAGCCAACGCCATCAACATGCCGATGATCACGGGCTCCGCCACGGCAGCGGCCGTTACGGTCAACGAGAATGACGGAACGGTGTACACCAACGTGTTCCGCTCCTGCTTCATCGATCCGTTCCAGGGCGAAAAGATGGCGTCCTACGCAGCGGAGAAGCTCGGCGTCAAGACCGCGGCGGTCATTGCGCTCACCGGTGACGCCTATGCGGCCGGTCTGGCCGAAGCCTTCGTCGCCAAGTGCGCCGAGGTGGGCATTGAGGTCGTCGCGCAGGAGGGCTATGCCTCCGGCGATAAGGACTTCAACGCGCAGCTCACCAACATCATGGCCAAGAACCCCGACGTCGTCTTCTGCCCGAACTACTATGAGGATGACGGCATGATCGTCACGCAGGCCCGTGCACTCGGTCTCACCGCCACGTTCCTTGGCGGCGACGGTTGGAGCAGCGTTGCGGACTATGCCTCCGCAGAGGATCTCGAGGGCAGCCTCTACTGCTCCGGTTACGCTCCCGGCTCCACCGAGGCGGTTAAGGCTTTCGAGGCCGCTTACGAGGAGAAGTACGGCGAGCCCGTGCCGAACATGTTTGCACCGCTTGCCTATGACGCCGCTATGGTTCTCTGCGCGGCAATCGCCAAGGCCGAGGAGACCGGCGCGAAGCCCGGCTCCGACGAATACAAGCAGGCCATCATCGACGCCATCCGCACCGAGGGTCCTTCCGTCGAGGGTATCACGAGCGCCAACGGTTACAGCTTTGATGAGAACAACAACCCCATCAAGGACGCCAACATCATGGAGGTTGTCGGCGGAGTCGAAACCTTCAAGGAGATCTTCTAATCAACTGCACATTCAACTGAATTCCTGTTTCAGATGAAATCAAAACGCCGAAACTGTGTGGGAACTCCCCGCACGGTTTCGGCTGTCTAAGAAAGGAATCCATTATGTCCGTCTTATCCACCCTCCTACGACAGATCATAAACGGGCTGCAGGCCGGCTCGATCTATGCGCTCGTCGCGCTGGGTTACAGCATGGTGTACGGCATCATCATGCTGTTGAACTTTGCCCACGGCGATATCATCATGATCGGCGCGTATATCGCCTGGCTCTGCATGGCCCGCTTTGCGCTCAACCCCGTTTTTGCCGTTGTGTTCGCCGTGATCGGCTGCGTGCTGCTGGGCGTGACCATTGAAAAGGTCGCCTACAAGCCGCTGCGCAGCTCGCCGCGCATCTCGCTGCTGATCACCGCCATCGGCATTTCGTTCCTTCTCGAAAATGCCGCGCAGATGATTTTCGGCGCGGGCGCGCAGGTCATCCCCCCCTTCTTCTCCGTGCCGAACCCGTCCATCGGTTCCATTGAAATCCCGGGCACCGCGATCGTTACGATCGTGGTCACGGCCATCTCGATGATCGGGCTCACGCTGCTCATCCAGAAGACGAAGATGGGCAAGGCGATGCGCGCCGTTTCCGAGGATACGGGCGCCGCGCAGCTGATGGGCATCAACATCAACCGCACCATTTCCTTCACGTTCGCCATCGGCTCGGCGCTGGCCGGCATTGGCTCGGTGCTCTACTGCACCGCCTATCCGCAGGCCTATGCGACCATGGGCTCCATGCTCGGTCTGAAGGCATTCGTTGCGGCCGTGCTCGGCGGCATCGGCTCGATCCCCGGCGCCATGATCGGCGGCTTCGCGATCGGCCTTGCGGAAGCGCTCGTCTCCGCAGCCGGCCTGTCCGTATGGAAGGACGGCGTGGTGTTCGCGATCCTCATCGTCGTGCTGCTGATCCGGCCCACGGGCATTCTCGGCCGCTCGATGGCGGAAAAGGTTTAAGGGGGTACAAGCCTGATGGATAAGAAAGCATTCCGCATCCCCATGCCCGTCCGCTATCTGATCAACGCCCTGCTGTTCGCCGCGTTTCTGCTTGTCGGCAACTCGCTCATTGAAGGGCATGTGATCCCGACCTATTATGCAAAGGTCATCACGCTGATCGGCATCAACATCATTCTGGCCGTCTCGCTGAACATCGCGACCGGCTACCTCGGCCAGCTGCCGCTCGGCCACGCCGGGTTCATGGCCGTGGGCGCCTATGCCTCCGCGATCTTCCTGACCCGCACCGCCATACCGGAGGGCATCGCCTACCCGATTGGAATCCTGATCGGCGGCATTGTCGCGGCCATCTTCGGCATCATCATCGGCCTGCCGGCGCTGCGGCTCAAGGGCGACTACCTCGCCATCATCACGCTCGGCTTCGGCGAGATCATCCGCGTTGTGCTGCTCAATATCGACAGCGTGCTCGGCTTCAAGCTCACCTACGGCGCGGCAAGCCTGAAGAACAT
>JAQXRK010000164.1 GCA_029218485.1 bacterium
GCGAACGCAAAGCGGGAATTTCAGGAGAACGCGAAGAGGGAATGCAGGGAATGAGAGAACGGAAGCCATCCACAGAACCGTCGGGCGCGCTCGGCACGGCGCCGGTCGGGAAGCTGCTGCTGCAGATGGCGGTGCCGACGATTGCGGCGCAGCTCATTAATATGCTCTACAACATTGTGGACCGCGTGTATATCGGCCACATCCCGGGCGAGGGGACGCTGGCGCTCACGGGGATGGGCGTATGCCTGCCGGTCATCATGCTGGTGACGGCGTTTGCCGCGTTCGCCTCCTCCGGCGGCGCGGCGCGCGCGTCGATCGCGATGGGGC
Organism: bacterium; assembly: GCA_029218485.1. Taxonomy (GTDB): domain Bacteria; phylum Bacillota; class Clostridia; order Christensenellales; family CAG-138; genus Aphodomorpha. The sequence continues at coordinate 328 of JAQXRK010000164.1, forward strand.
GGGGCGACAACGCGGCGGCCGAGCGCATCCTCGGCAACTGTGCGCTCATGCAGGTCTGCCTGTCGGCCCTACTGACCGCCGTGCTGCTGATCTGGAACCGCGACCTGCTGCTGGCCTTCGGCGCGAGCGAAAACACGATCGGCTACGCGGCCGGGTACATGCAGATCTATGCGCTCGGCACGCTGTTCGTGCAGCTCACGATGGGGCTGAACGCCTTCATCACCGCGCAGGGCTTTGCCAGAACGGGCATGCTGACGGTGGCCATCGGCGCGGTGTGCAACATTGTGCTCGACCCGATCTTCATCTTCGGCCTTTCCATGGGCGTGCGCGGCGCGGCGCTGGCCACCGTGATCTCGCAGATGATCTCCTGCGCGTTCGTGCTGTGGTTCCTGTGCAGCCGGCGGGCGACGCTGTCCATCCGGCGGCAGAACCTCCGGCTGGAACCGGCCGTGCTGCTGCCGTGCGTGGCGCTTGGCTGCGCGCCGTTCATCATGATCGCCAGCGAGAGCGTGATCTCCGTTTGCTTCAACGCATCGCTCCTGCGGTACGGCGGCGACATGGCCGTGGGCGCGATGACGATCCTCGCGAGCGTCATGCAGTTTACGATGCTGCCGCTGCAGGGGCTCGGGCAGGGCGCGCAGCCCATCGCCAGCTACAACTACGGCGCGGGCAACGCCGGCCGCGTGCGCCGCACGTTCTGGCTGTTGCTGCGCGCAAGCGTGCTGTATTCCGCGGCCATATGGGCGCTGATGCAGCTGTGGCCGCAGCTTCCCATCGCGCTGTTTACGCCGGACGCGGCGCTGGCCGCCTACACCGAAACGGCGGTGCGCGTCTATTTCGCGGTCAGCGTGATCTTCGGCGTGCAGATCGCCTGCCAGATGATCCTGATTGCCATCGGCAGCGCCCGCGCTTCGGTCGCCGTGGCGGTGATGCGCAAGTTTGTGCTGCTGATCCCGCTGATCTACATCCTGCCGCACCTTTTCCCGGCCGACCGCACGATGGCGGTGTATGCCGCCGAGCCGGTGGCGGACGCGCTGGCCGTGACGTTCACCTGCATCCTGTTCGCCGCGCACTTTAAAAAGGCCATGCGGCGCATGGAGGCGGGCGGTGGCAAGGCGGGCGATGTGGAAGCGGCGGATGCCGGCGCGGATTGAACAGACCGGACGCGGCGTGCGCGGGCCGACCCGTTGCGGGGGTGGAGCGCCGGTTGCGCGTTGGCGGGAGCGGTGCCGTTTGAGCCGGCCGGGGATGGAGCACCGGCTGCGCTTTGGCGGGTGCAGCGGTGTTTGAACCGGTCGGGGGTGGAGCCCTTGCTGTGCTTTGGCGGGAGCAGCGCCGTTTGAACCGACCGGTGGCGGACGCGCTGGCCGTGACGTTCACCTGCATCCTGTTCGCCGTGCACTTCAAAAAGGCCATGCGGCGCATGGAGGCGGGCGGCGGCAAGGCGGGCGATGTGGAAGCGGCGGATGCCGGCGCGGATTGAACCGACCGGACGCGGCGTGCGCGGGCCGACCCGTTGCGGGGATCGCTGGCTGCGCTTTGGCGGGAGCAGCGCCGTTTGAGCCGGCCGGGGGTGGAGCGCCTGCTGCGCTTTGGCTGGTGCGATGCCTGAGCCGACCGGGGATGGAGTGCGCGGGGCGACCCGTTGCGGGAATGGAGCCCTTGCTGTGCTTTGGCGGGTGCAGCGCCGTTTGAACCGGCGGCGCGGAGAAGGCCGCCGGTTCGGGGCATCGATTGACAGGCGCGGGCGGAAGGAATAGAATAAACGCATGGGCAACAACTATTTTTTGTTGACGAATCAGCTGAACGAGGCGGAGACGCGCGTCGTGACCAGCATCGTAAACCACATTGAAAACGGCGACGAGCGCATGGGCATCGCCCAGATCGCCGCGGAAAACTTTGTTTCCACGGCGTTCATCATCAAGATGTGCAAGCGGCTCGGCTACAATGGGTATACGGAGCTGGTGTACCGGCTGTCGCAGCAAAAGGAGAACCGGCAGGAGTCGAACGCTTTCGAGCTCAAGGCGCTGATCGACAACTACAGCCGCGAGGACGTGCAGCGGTTCGTTTCGTACCTGCGGCAGTTCCACGACCGGAAGATGTTCGTCGTCGGCGCCGGGTTTGCCGACATCGTGGCGGAATACATCTCCCAGCGCCTGGCGGTGAGCGGCTTCATGGCGTTCAACCGCGTACACTTCTACGACTATATGCTCTTCCGCAACGAGAACGCGGAGCTGATGCAGACCAATGTGGAGCCTGCCGTGATCTTTGCCATCTCGCAGAGCGGCGAGACGGACGTGGTGCTCGGCGACGTGCGGCGCGCCCTGCAGCACGGCTTTCGCGTGGTGTCGTTCACCAAGCGGAGAAGCTCGAGTCTGGCCGCGCTGTCGGACCTGACGTTCGTGGTGGACGGCGCGCAGGGCGCGCTCGTGTCCAGCGTGCCGAACCCCTTCTTCGGCAAGGTGGTGCTGGCGTTTGACGAGCTGCTCGGCGTCTACTTCCGGGGGGAGCCGGGCTGAGCACGCCGCGCCAAGAAGTAAAAAAATACACGAAAGAGTACAAAATTTTTCAAAGACAGCATGTTAGAATGGTATGTGTAAAACATGCTGTTTTTTTGTACAGCCGCCGGAGAGTGCAATGCGGGAAGACATTCAAACCATCGTGTTCGACCTGGACGGGACGATCTACCAGAACACCGTGTTCCATCGCGACTATCTCAGGTTCCTCGTGGAGGGGACCGGGAAGGCGGACTGGGCGGACAGCCTGATTGCCTTTGCGGACGCGGTCTTCCGCGGCGAACGGCTCGTGATGAACGCGTTCTACGACGACGCGAAGATCGCGGCGGGGACGCCCGGGGCCTATTTTGAGGCGCTGGAGCGCGCGCTGCTGCCGCAGCTCACCTACGAGGAGGCGCTCGACCGCGCCGGCTGCATCTATACCGGCGATGCGTGGGCGGTCGTCACGCTCATGGGCAAGACGCTCGGCCTGCTGGAAGACGGACGCGGCGACACGGTCTACCGCCGCACGCGCGACAAGATGAACGCCGACGGCATGCGCGGCTGCGAGCGGCTGCGCAGCGCCATTCAGGGGCTGGACGGGGACTTCCGCGCCATTTTGCTCACGAACTCCTACGAGAGCACCGCGGTGGATTTTCTGCGGCAGCTCGGCTTTTTGAACACATTTCCCGAGATCGTATTCTCCGCGAACAAGCCGGCCGGCATGATCGACGCCCTCAGGCGGAGGGATGCGGCGCTGCTCGAGCACCCGGAGCGCGTGCTGACGGTCGGCGACCACGCGTTCAACGACCTGATGCCGCTGCAGCGGCTCGGCTGCCGGTCGCTTTGGATCAACCCGTTTGACAACATCCATACGCCCGCGGTGGACATGACGGTGCGCACACCGGAGGAACTGGCCGGTTTTCTGGAGGGCCTGTGCCGCGGGGAGCGGCAGGGATGCTCCGTGTTATCGCCCAATAAATGAGAAGGAAGGAAAGGAAAACAATGAAGAAACTGATCGCTGTTGTGTTGTCCGTGCTTCTGCTCTGCGCCTGCTTCACGGCGTGCGCCAAGCCGAACGGCGGAGAAACTGCCACGACCGACAAGCCCAATGGCCAGCAGACCGCCGCGCCGGCAGGCGACGTGCAGAGCGAGCCCGCAGAACCCATCGAGGTCGTTCTCTGGCACACGCTGACCGACCACCATCAGGCAGCGCTGGACGGCATCATCGCCGACTTCAATGCGTCGCAGAACCAGTACATCGTCGTTGCCGAGCAGCAGCCCTACAGCGAGTGGGATGCGAAGCTCCTGCAGTCGGTCAGCACCGGCATCGGACCGGATTTCTGCACCATGTTCCCCTCCGACGCGATCAACTACATGAACGAGGGCTACCTGTTTGACATGACCGACCTCGTGAACGATCCCGAGACGGGCATCCCCGATCTGAAGGAGCAGACCGCGGCGGGCCTCTACGAGGAGATCACCCAGTGGGGCAACGAGTCCGTGTACCTCATCCCGGTGCTGTACGGCAGCGAGGTGCTCTACTACAACAAGACCATGCTCGACGAGCTCGGCCTCGCCGTGCCGACGACCTGGACGGAGCTCGAGAACTGCGCCAAGGCCATCCATGACAAGTACGGCGTTGCGGGCTTCGGCACCGACTCCATCACCGATACGTTCCAGGGCTGGGTCATGCAGGCCGGCAGCGAGTACATCGATGTGGATACCAAGAGCATCGCGATCGACCGCGACATCGCCATTGAGAAGCTGAACTGGTTCGCCAACGGCATCAAGGAGGGCTACTTCCGCCTCGTCGGTGAGGACTACTACTTCTCCAACCCGTTCGGCAGCCAGGCCGTCGGCATGTATGTCGGCGCCGCGGCCGGTATCGACTATGTCTACGCCGCCATCCCCGCCGATGGCGAAGCGGGCCACTTTGAGGTTGGCTGCGCCCCGATCCCGCAGGAGGGTTCGAAGAAGTACATCTCCAGCTGGGGCACCACCTATGTCTGCCTGTCCAAGGACGAAGCGCATGCCCGCGGCGTGCTCGCCTTCCTGAAGTTCCTGACCGAGAAGGACACGCTCGTCAAGTGGGCGACCGCGTTCGGCAGCGCGCCGGCGCGCAAGGAAGCCATCGAGGATGCGGCCTACGCCGAGTATGCCGAGACGAACATCGCCGCCAAGGCGCTGATCGCGGAATACGACTGCATCGGCTACCTGCCGAGCATCCCGGGCGCGGCAACGGTCCGCACCGAGATCGACAAGATGGTGCAGTCCGTGGCGCTGGGCACCGCCGATGCGGAGACCGCGTTTGACAACTTCGTCGCAGCGAGCAACGCCGCGCTGAACGACAACTAAACGACTGAACAGCGTGCGGCCACGAAGCGCCAGGTGTTTCGTGGCCGCCTTTTACCATGCGCCATGGACCGGGGGCTTTGGTAACAGGAACAGCGCACCGGCATGGCGCGGGGCGCCAGACCGGGCGGGGGTTAGTGGCCATGCCGCGGAACGGATCGCGGCGCAAAAAAAGCACCGGCACGGCGCGGGACGGCAGACCGGGCGGGGTTTAGCGGCTCTGCAACGAATCGGATCGCGACGCAAAATGCGCACCGGCATGGCGCGGTGGCGGCAGACCGGACGGGGTTTAGCGGCTTTGCAACGAAGCGGATTGCGGCGCAAACAGCGCACCGGCACGGCGCGGGCAAGCGCCCATGGGCACTCGCGCCCGTGGGAAGGAGCGCGCCTTGCGCAGGGGAAGGCGATGGGAAGCATGGAGAAGAAGGTAACGAAATTTCAGATGTACGCGGGGCTGCGGACCATCGGCGGCGTGAACGCCTCCGTGTCCTATGGCCGGGACCGCGTGCTCTTTGAGTTTGGCTCGGCCTACGACCCGGCGACCGCCGTGTTCGACGGCAAGGTGGAGCCGCGCCGGAAAAACTGGGTGCAGGATAAGCTGCGCGTCGGCATTCTGCCGCGCATCGACGGCATCTACCGCCGCGAGGACCTCGGGGACAACCCGCTCGTGAGCGCGGAGGAGTCCGACTGGAACACGGCGGTGTTCATCACGCACCTGCACCTCGACCACATGGCCCTCATCGGCACGATCGCGCCGGAGATCCCCGTCTACATGCACCATAACGCCGTGACCATCGAGCGCGCGCTCGAGGCGACGGGCAGGGGCGTGGAAACGCTCGAGCGCGAATACCGCGATATCGTGCCGTTCGAGCCGATCCATGTCGGCGAGATCGAGGTGCTGCCCATCCTCTGCCGCGACACGAGCTACTGCGATTTTGCATTCCTGATCACGACCCCGGACGGCACCATCCACTGGACGGGCGATCTGTGCCTGCACGGCACGCAGGCCGGCCGGACGCTGCGCCAGATGGAGATTTTGAAGGAGCGGAACATCGATGTGATGCTGTGCGACTGCACCGCATTCATGGACAGCGTGCTGAAAATGATGGTTCCCGACTGCGACCCGAAGAAGATTTTGCCGAGCCCGGAGCTGCCCGAGGGCATGCTCTCCGAGCAGGCGTATTACGACAGCCTGTTTGAAAGGCTGAAGGACCTGCCGGGTCTGTGCGTGTTCAACCACTACCAGCGCGAGATGGACGACGCCGCCACGTTCCTCGACTGGGCGAAGCGGACGAACCGCGTGTGCGCGTTCGAGCCGGACGCCGCCTACATCGTCTACAAGTTTTTCGGCATCGAGCCGCACGTGTATATCCCGGACGCCGCGAGCTGCGAGGCGGCGCGGGATACGGCATGGATGCGGGAGCTGCTCGCCCACTGCACGGTCGTATCGCCGGAGGAGGTGCGGCGGAACCCGCGCGGCTTCATGGTGCAGAACAGCTACGAGCACATCATGGAGCTGTTCAGCCTGCCGGCCGAGGGGGGCGTGTACCTGCACGCCGACGGCATCCCGATCGGTGCGTTCGACCCCGCGTACGCCAACATGCGCCGCATCATCGACATGGCCGGCTTTGCCTATATGACCTGCTTCTGCGAAAATTATTTTGGACACGGCTACCCGCAGCAGGTAAAATATTTTGTGGACACGGTGAACCCGAAGGTGCTCATCCCGTGCCACTCCTACAACCCGGAGCGCCTGCTGCCGAAGGACGGCGTGCAGCTGCTGCCGGAGATGTACCGCGAATACACGCTGGAAAACCATGTGTTTTCCCCACTCGACTGAACGAACGGAGGCCTCATGAGCAAGTTACTCGTATTCTGCATCGACGCGCTGTGCGACAGCGACGTCGAGGCCATGCGCGCCATGCCGCACTTTGGCCCGTACCTCGAACGGGCGGCCGTGGTGGAGCGCATCGAGCCGGTCTGGCCGGCGCTCACCTACTGCTGCCACACCTCGATCATCACCGGCTGCTATGTGGACCGGCACGGCATCGACAACAACGAGATCATGCGCCGCGGCGGGCTGTTCGACCAGCCGTGGCACGGGCTGAAGGCGGACGTGCGCGTGCCCACGCTGCTCGATTGCGCCCGCGAGCACGGGCTGACCACCTGCTCCATCTCGTGGCCGGTATCCGGCGGGGCGGACTACGACTATAACATGCCCATGATCGTGCCGTACGGGTACACGGGCTACGAGCCGGAGAAATGGCTCGAGGGCACGGCGACCGCGGCGCTGCTCGACCGGTATTTCTACAAGCACGGCCGCTATATCAAGGGGCCGGACCGCAGCCTCGACCTGCTGACGATGGCGCTCGCGCTCGACATCCTCGAGGATTATGAGCAGCCGGACGTGATGCTCGTGAAGATGTGCGATCTCGACGGCAGCCGCCACCAGTACGGCGTGCACAACCGGCACGTGGACGACCAGCTGCGCAAGCACGACGAGGAGTTCGGCAGCCTCATCGAGGCGCTGCGCCGCAAGGGCACGCTCGATGATACGAACATCGTCATCCTCGGCGACCACGGCCAGACCGATATTCAGGACGTCATCCATCTGAACGTGCTGCTGCGCGACGCGGGCTTCCTCCGCGTCCGGGAGGACGGCACGCTCGAGTCGTTCGACGCGGTGCTCCACTCGACCGGCCTTGCCGCATACATCGAGCTGAGGAACCCGGACGACGGGGCGATGAAGGCGCGGGTGCGCGCGTTCCTCGAATCGCTCAGGGACGACCCGCGCGTGCAGCTTGCCTATGTGATGGACCGGGAGGAGGCGAAGGCGGCCTTCCGTGTGGACGGGCCGTTCGACTTCA
>JAQXRK010000165.1 GCA_029218485.1 bacterium
TAAAAAAAAAAACCCCCCGGGGGGGGGGGGGGGGGGTGGCCCCCCCCCCCCCGCGCTTCTCCCGGCTCCGTATCGGAAACCGGCATTTATCGCCCTGCTTACGCTTCACCGCAAGCCAAAGCATTTCTAAAAAATCAGCTCTCCCCGCCGTCCCGGGCCGCCTCGAGCGCCGCACCGGCAAGCAGCGCCGCGCCATAGAGCGCGGTGTCGGGGTGCGCGCGGTACTGCGCGCTGTGCAGCGGCGCCGCGTTTTCGTCCGCCGCGCTGCCGAGGAAGAAGAAGAACGCGGGCACGCGCTCGCAGTATGCCGAAAAATCCTCCGAGATCATGACCATATCGGGCCGCACAACCCGCCCGGTTGCCTCCGCGGCGCGCGTTGCAGCGCCGAGCAGCGAAGCGGCGTTGACGACCGGCGGCGTCTCATCCGAGAAGGCGACCTCGGCGGTGCAGCCGTAGGCCGCAGCGCAGCCGGCGGCGATCTGCCCGAGCCGCTCCATCACGAGCGCGCGCGTCTCCCTGCGAAACGTGCGGCAGCTCCCCGTCAGCGTCACCGCATCCTCAATGCGGTTGTCCGCGTGCCCGCCGTGGATCGAGCAGACCGAGATCACGGCCGTGTCGAGCGGCGCAACGTTGCGGCTGACGATCGTCTGTATGGCCGAGATCACCGCCGCGGCAGCGACGATCGGATCGACGCACTGCTCGGGCGCGGCGCCGTGGCCGCCCCGGCCGTGGATCGTGATGGAAAAGCTGTCCTTTGCCGCCATCAGCGCGCCCTCGCGCACGCCGACGGTGCCGATGGGCATGGACGGCATGTTGTGCAGGCCGAACGCGCAGCCCGCCTGCACGCGCTCGAACAGCCCGGTCGCGATCACGCTCTCCGCCCCGTCCGTCGTCTCCTCCGCCGGCTGGAACAGGAACACCACATCGCCGGGCGCGCCGCCCCGGCCGAGCAGCAGCAGCGCCGCGCCGTACAGCGCGGCCATGTGCACATCGTGCCCGCAGGCGTGCATTCTGCCCGGATGCGCCGAGCAATCCGGGTTTTCGGCCGGCTCCGTCACGGGGAGGCCGTCGATATCGGCGCGCAGGACCACCGTTTTGCCCGCGCCCGTTCCGCGCAGCCGGAACGCCGCGCCGGTTGCAAGGCCGAGCGCCAGCTCCTCCAGGCCGAGCGCGCCCATGCGCTGCCGGATGAGCGCGGTCGTCTCCCGCTCCTCCGTGCCCAGCTCGGGGCAGCGGTGCGCTGCCGCCCGAAATGCTTCTATGTCCTTCCCGTATCTCTCACGAATCTCCAAAATGTCCATGCTGCTCCCCCTCCGTCATCGTCCGGCCGGCGTCCGGAATGCTTCTATATCCTTCCCATATCTCTCACGAATCTCCGAAATGTCCATGCTGCTTCCCCCTCCGTCATCGTCCGGCCGGCGTCCGGAATCCTTCTATATCCTTCCCATATCTCTCACGAATCTCCAAAATGTCCATGGTTCTCCCTCTCCGTCATCGTCCGGAACGAATCCTTTCCCTTGCCGCTCGTCCGCTCCCGCCCTGCCGGCCGGCGCTATTCGTCTCCGCCATCCGGCCACGCCGGGTCCAGATTGCGCATCCGCCCGTCCGTCGTTTCCGGTATCGCGCCGCGCTGCCGCAGAAACTCCACGAAGAACGCGTGCGTGCGGATGTGCGTGTTCTCCCACGCGGTCAGCGATGTGATGTCCCGGTAGTCGTTGCCGCCCATTGCAATATAGTCCGTCGTGGCCACGCGTATGCGCGTTTCCGGCGCAATGGGCGTGCCGTCCTCCCTGCAGAGCGATACCACGCGTTCCCCCTCCGGCCGCCGCGTATCGACCACCACGCGGATGCCGGAGAACTGCAGCGACCAGTTGTTCCTCCAGTGCTCGCGCGCATAGGTACGCTCAAACAGGCGGCGGAGCTGCCCGCCCGTCATGTCGCCCGCATAGATCTCCTCGTCGAAGCACATCACATGCGTGACCATTTCCGCCGTCACCGTTCCGGCCGGCATGAAGCCGAAGATGCTCGTCGTGTTGAACAGCCCGACCGGCGCTTTGGCCGCCTCGCGCAGGCCGTCGGTATAGAAATTGCCGAGCGCGCACTCGCCGTCCTTCTCCACCCGCAGCGGCCGGGACAGGTGCGCAAGCGGCTCGTTCAGCTTGGGCCGGTACGGGGCCATCACCGCGTCGACCGCGCGCTGTATGGCCGCGTCGGGCGGCGGGAGCGCCTCCGCTCCGTCCATCATATCATAAATCCGCACGCCGCGCTCCACAATCTGCCGGTTTTCATCGAGCCGCAGGCGGATGTGCGCGAGCTGCCCCGCGGAAAACCCCGCCTTTGCGAACACGGTCTCCCCGCGCACGCAGGCGATGCTGCCGGTGTTGTGGCCGCCGATCATCACATCGACCGCGTCCATGGCGTCCGCCGCGTCGAACAGCTCGCCCGCGCAGCTCCCGTCCGCCGCAACGGTTCCCGGCAGGTGCGAGAGCACCACGACAATATCGGCGCCCCGCCGCCGCACCTCGTCGGCCAGCGGCTGCAGCACCTGCGCCGGCGGCAGCACGGTATAGCCCGTGAACCGGTCCGCGCGCACCATGTACGGCGTGTACGCCGTGGTCACGCCGATCACGCCGATGCGCACGCCGCCGCGCTCCAGCAGCACATAGGGCGCGGCGAACGGCAGCACGCGCTGCGTTGCTTCATCGAGAATGTTTGCGCACAGGATGGGAAAAGCGGCCCTTCCCAGCACCGCCTCCATCGCTTCCCTGCCGTTGTCGAACTCGTGGTTGCCGAGCGTCATCGCATCCACGCCCATCTGCCCCAGCAGCGCGATCACGGGCGCGCCGTCCGTGAGGTTGGCGATCGGCGCGCCGCACAGCACATCGCCCGCATCGAGGAACAGCGTCCCCTCCGGGTTCTGCGCGCGGATATGGCCGACAAGCCCCGCCACCCTTGCCGCGCCCGGGCAATGGTACGAGGCTTCGATCGCTGCCGCAAAATCTGTCTGTGTAATAATGTCAATAATCATTAGGCTTGTTTTTCACTCTTTCCGGGTTTTTGCGGCGCAAAATCTGTCTGCGTGATGATGTCTATAATCATTTCTTTGTTTTTCACTCTTTCCGGGATTTTGCGGCGCAAAATCCGTTTGCGTGATAATGCCTATAATGATTTGTCTTTAACCCCTCAGAATTCTGCATGAAGCTGTCAATCCTCATGGCTCTGCTTGCACACGCTTGAGATCCCTTCGCCGCAGAGCCGCGCCCATCAGAACGGGGAGTTGTCGTTCTCCGGCCGGCCGGTCTCGTGCAGACGCTGCCCGGGCGCAACGTACAGCCCGCCGTGGCGGCGGATGGAGGCGAACAGCGCGTCGTACATGCGCACGCCCGTCTCGTGCCAGTCGAGCGCGCCCGCCACCTCCGAGGTGTCGTTGCCGCCGGAGGCCATGTATTCC
>JAQXRK010000166.1 GCA_029218485.1 bacterium
AAAACAAAGAAAATCTCGAAAAGGCTGGAGTCCCAGACTTCGGCTTTTCTGTTACCGAAAATCATGAAGCGTTCAGCGCAGCTTTGAAAACCATGCGTCGTGAAAACAGAGACGGCGGCTCGGTCGACCATAAGTCACCGCAAGAGCTTGAAGGTACCATTACGTTCATGAACGCTGATGGATCTGCCGGAGGCGCTGCCGCCGGTTCCGGTTGGCTCCGGCATTGCAAACAACCCGACCGATAAGAGCCACTTGTAAAATTGTGAATAGCGGGCTGACCTTCGCACGCCACGGCATACCAAAAGACAACCAAATCGAGTTCCTTTTCGCGCCCACGATCATCCGTTTTCTTCGGAAAGAATCACCCTGATTTTACTCGATTTTGTGTATTATACAGGAAAAAGAATGATTGAATTCCTTGCAAATATAGGGAAAACAACAAAAAGTGGCTTGATTAGCCACTTTTGTTGCTGGTACCCGGTAGGGGAGTCGAACCCCTGTTACCGCCGTGAGAGGGCGGTGTCCTAGGCCACTAGACGAACCGAGCACGATTGCAGGAATCATGATACAGGATATTGAAGGATTTGTCAAGTATCATTATAAAAATAAATTGTCGCAACCCGTTTTTTCGATGCTCGAAAGAAACAGGGGGTTCTGCGAGAGCATCGGATCGCCGTGCACGCGCATCGGCCGGAAGGCGTCCTGACAGCGGTCCCTGTTCTTGCGGCTCAGCGCACGACGGCGCGATGCTGCCGCGGTGTCCAGAAACCGGGCGTACGGCGTATAGACGGTTCGGTGATGGCTGCGGGACAGCCGCAGGCACAGATCGGCCGCAAAGGCGGCAGTCTCAAACGTTTCATCAAACCCGCCGTGCGATTGAAAGCGCTCCGCATGCACCATGATGGCGTTCTGCACCGCGGATACGTTCCGCGTACAGTTGGTAAAATAGTTTTGCCGCGAATCCGCAATCCGGTCCTGCCGGCCCGCGTACAGAGAAACCGGCAGATCGGCAAGGCCCAGCACCAGACCGGCCTGCAGCAGACGGTTCTGCCGGTCGACGATCTTGCCGCCGGCGGCCGCCGTGCCGCGCTGCACGACCTGCTCGGCCAGACGCTCCATGGTGTCGTGGCTCTCGGGCATGAGTCCCGCGTCGAGGAACAGCAGCAATTCGCCCATCGCCCGCTTTGCGGCGTCGTTGAGCAGCCGCGGCAGGTTGTCCGTTCCCGGAAGGCGAACCACGCGGGCCGCGCCGCACTGCTCGAGCGCATCGTAATAGGCCCGTGTGCGCGCGTCGGTGATCGTGCCGTCCGCTATGATCAGCTCATACGGGCGGTAGCTGCTCACCCGCTCAATGGCTTCGAGCGTGCGCCTCACGGCGGCGATATCGCCCTCGTTTGCAACGATGGCCGAGATCAGCGGCCGTTTGCTCAGGCCATAGCGCACGTCAAAGCTGCCGATGAACAGCCCCTCGTGCACCGTGCCCAGCCGGTTGAACCGGGCCAGGGCGTCGGAGACGATGCGCTTGCTGCAGCAGGGCGGCGGGGGAGCACCGCGAAACAGCGCGTGCGGGATATGGCAGATGTGCTCCTGCTCTGCGGCCGCGCGCAGGAACAGCGAGTATACCGCGTCCGCATCCTCCCGGCCGTCCGGCCTTAAACGCGCGTACAGCCGCTCGGACATGACCAGCAGGCTTCCGGCGTAGGGATACGCGAGCAGCGTATCGGGGGAGTACGCGGGGCGAAACGCGGGTTCCTCGCTGCCGTCCTCCTGAACGTGCAGCGCGTCGCCATAGATCAGCTCGGCACCCTTTGCGGCCGCCGCGCGGATGAGCGTGGGCGCTTCGCCCGTGAGCGCGCCGTTGGAGAACAGCGCCACATATTCCCCGTTCAGGGTATCGATCCGCTGCATTCACAGCACCTCCCGATATGGTTCATGTAGCCGGCTGCATCCGGCAGCGCCCGCAATGGCCAGCCCGATCATCAGGCACCAGAACCACAGCGTGCGGTTCCATGCGGGAAACGGCGCCCCGGCCAGCACCGCGGCGCGCGCCGTGTCGACGACGTAGTGGATGGGGGAGAGCGCCATCATGGCGTTCGCGCCGTTCAGCCTTGCGGCTGGCCATGCAACGGGCGTGATCCAGAAGAACAGGGAAAGCGTGAGCCGCATCCCCTGCGCCACAAACCTGCCGAAGAACGGCGCGAACATCGCCGCAAAATACCCCTCGGCGACGCCCTGCATGGTGCCGGCGAGCAGGCAATAGAGCAGCAGATACCACCAGCGCGGGGACAGCACGCCGGCCGCTCCCGCGCCCACCGCAGCCGCGAGGAACCACGGCAGTGCGTGCAGAAGCGCCGCGGCCGTGCGCACCGGCGGCAGCAGCGCCGGCCGGCAGAGATTCTGCCGTATGAGCGGCGCATAGGAAAAGCAGGCGTTTGCACAGCCGAGCAGCGCGTTTTCATAATAGAACCACGGGGCGAGCCCGGCGAGCAGGAACACCCAGTATGGCCCGCCGTCCTGCCCGCCCAGCGGCGCGATCACCATGAACAAAAACGCGCAGGCCACGGCCTGCGCAAGGTCTCCCAGCAGAGGCGCCGCATATCCGCGGAGCCGTCCGGCGCAATCCGCCTGCAACAATGCCCACCACTCACGCATACGGTTAGCATACCCGCTGCGCGGCAGGCTATGCGGCAGCGTTTGCCGGGGACGGTACCGGTATGGTACAATGGGGTGCGGCAGCATGCGCGCGAAGCGGAACGGCGCTCCGCGAGTCTGCCGCAATGCTGTTTGCGGGAGGAATGCTTGCATGAACGGGCAACAGTTTCATTGGAGGGCGGCCGCGGTATTTTTGCCGGTGCTTGCCGCGCTCTTTTTCATCACGCGCTATGGCATGCCGGCGCTCTATACGCCGGAATGGGCCGCCCGGCACGCGTTTTGGCCCGCCGCGATTGCTATCCTGGTCATGGCGGCGCTCGGGCGTGTCCGGTTCAGCATCGCTGCGCTTGCCGGGTATGTTGCCGGTCTGGCGGCGGGCGAATGCTTCGGCGGTTTTCAGAGGACGATCCCGCCGCAGTATCCGCACTATGGCTGGCTGATCTTTCTCGCGTTTCTCATCCTGTCCGCAGCCGCGGGCGCGCTGTGGGAGCGGCGGCACGCGCGGAGCGGGAAGATTGCTGCATGAGCGCCATGAAACCGCGCCCGCAATCTGCAATGCGATCATTGGGAACCAAACGAACCTGCGAATCGAACTCTTTGGGGTGACGAGATTGAATTTTGATGCTTTTGTGCACGACATTGTCAGCAATTCATGGCGGGTACACGGCGCTGAGGTGTACTGCGGCGGGCAGTTGACGCATGCCTTCGGGGACACCTCCCAGACAAAGTATCCCATCTACTCTGCGACGAAGAGCATTCTCTCCGTGGCCGTGGGGATTGCCTGCGATCAGGGAAGGCTTGAGCTGCAAAGGAGCGTCCTCGATTATCTGCCCGAACGATTTGTTGCCAAGATGGCGCAGCGCCAGCGGGATGCCTATCGGGAAATTACGCTGCGCCGCCTGCTGACGATGTCTGTGGAGGGCTACCCGTTCCGCCCGGAGAGCGACAGCTATCTTCGCTTTTCGCTGGCCTGTCCCATCCCCGCACCGGAAAGCATCCGGTTCCACTACAGCAATATTCCGGCATACCTTGTTGGCGTCGCGTTGACCGAAGCGGTGCAGGAGGATGCATGGGCATTCATCAGCAGGAACATCCTGGAGCCGCTGCACATCACAGGCGCCGAATACGCCCGGTGCCCCGACGGGTACTTCTACGGCGCGTCCGGGATGAAGCTGTCCGTGAATGATCTCAGCCGAATCGGCCTGCTGCTCTGCAATGGCGGAACGTTTGAAGGAAACAGGGTTGTTTCTGAGGACTATGTGAAAACGGCCGCTTCCGTCCAGCAGATGAACCGCGAGAGCGGATACGGGTACTTGATCTGGAAATACAGAGACGGCTTCAGTATCAACGGCAAGCGGAAACAGAGGTGTTACGTTCTCCCCGGGCAAAAGAGGATCATCACCTTTCTCAGCGATATGACCGATGATTCCGATGATCTGATTTTGAGCATGGAAAGGAACATCCTCGGCCTGTAATCCGTTCCGGTTTGCCGAACGGGCAGCTTCTATTCAGGGAAGCCCCGTATGTGCGCGAACACACCGAACACCTGAAGAATGGGGCGCCTT
>JAQXRK010000167.1 GCA_029218485.1 bacterium
CGCGCCCAGAACAGCCACCGCTAAATACCCCATCGCTAAACGACGACGCGCGCCGGCCGGTGGGTGTGCCGGCCGGCGCGCCTGCTTTGCATAATTTGTTCGCTGGATCGATGCCCCTGTCCGGAGACGGGGAGGGGCGGCGGTGGCCTCAGCGAACCTTCAGCCCGCTCGCCATCTCGGAGAGCGTGGTGATGGCGGAGAGGTGGACATCGTCCTTGTCGGACGCGCAGAGGATCATGCCGTGGCTCTCGACGCCGCACAGCTTGACCGGCTTGAGGTTGGCCACGAGCACGACCGTCTTGCCGATGAGATCCTCCGGCTTGTACCATGCCTTGATGCCGGAGGCCACGGTGCGCTCCTCACCGCCCACATCGAGCGTGAGCTTCAGCAGCTTTTTCGAGCGCTTGACCTCCTCGCACGCGACCACCTTGGCAAGGCGCAGGTCGATCTTCGCAAAATCGTCGTAGTCGATGAGCGGGAGCGCCTCCTCCTCCCCGGCCTCCGCAGGCTCGGGCGCGGGCGCGGGCGCGGCCTGGCGCTTGGCAATGTCTTCCGCCTGCTCGAGCACCGCCTTGAGGTCGAGCCGCGCGAACAGGATCTCCGGCTTGTCGGTCACGGCCGTGCCGGAAGCGCGCAGGCCGAAAGCGGACAGGCTGTCCAGATCGCGGGCCGTATCGTTGATCTGGGCGAGGATCTTTTCCGCGGTTTCCGGCAGGAACGGGCGCAGCAGGTTGGCTCCGATGGCGATGCTCTCCACGAGATTGTAGAGCACCTCGGCAAGCCGGTCACGCCGGGACTCGTTCTTGGCGAGCGCCCACGGCGCGGTCTCATCGATATACTTGTTGCAGCGCTTGAACAGCGCGAAGATCTCCGTCAGCGCATCGGCAACGCGCAGCTCCTCCATCCGGGCGGTCACGCGCTGCGCGGTGCCGGTCACGAGCGCGATGAGCTCGCCGTCCACCGGCTCGGACGCGCCGGTGCGGTTGACGGCGCCGCCGAAATACTTGTTGCTCATGGCGACCGTGCGGTTGACGAGGTTGCCGAGCGTGTTGGCGAGGTCGGAATTGATGCGCTCGACCATCAGCTCCCAGCTGATCACGCCGTCGTTGTCGAACGGCATCTCATGCAGCACGAAATAGCGCACCGCGTCCACGCCGAACACGGAGACCAGATCGTCCGCGTACAGCACGTTGCCCTTGGACTTGCTCATCTTGCCCTCGCCCTGCAGCAGCCACGGATGGCCGAACACCTGCTTGGGCAGCGGCAGACCGAGCGCCATGAGGAAGATGGGCCAGTAGATCGTATGGAACCGGATGATGTCCTTGCCGATCAGATGCAGATCGGCGGGCCAGAGCCGGTCGAACTGCGCCGTGCTCTCGCCGCCGCAGTCGTAGCCGATGCCGGTGATGTAGTTGGTGAGCGCGTCGAGCCAGACGTAGACGACGTGCTTGTCGTCAAAGTCCACCGGGATGCCCCACTTGAAGCTCGTGCGGGACACGCACAGGTCCTGCAGGCCCGGCAGCAGGAAGTTGTTCATCATCTCGTTGCGCCGCGATTCCGGCTGGATGAACTCAGGATGCGCATTGATGTGCTCGATCAGGCGGTCGGCATACTTGCTCATCCGGAAGAAATAGGCCTCCTCGCGCGCGCTCTCGCAGTCGCGGCCGCAATCGGGGCACTTGCCGTCCTTGAGCTGCGAGGCCGTGAAGAACGACTCGCAGGGCTTGCAGTACATGCCCTCATAATAGCCCTTGTAGATATCGCCCTGTTCGTAGAGCTTTTTGAAGATCTTCTGCACCTGCTTCTCGTGGTCCTCGTCGGTGGTGCGGATGAACTTGTCGTAGGAGGCGTTCATCAGATCCCAGATGCGCCTGACCTCGCCCGCGACGCGGTCCACATGCTCCTTCGGCGTGACGCCCGCGGCGAGCGCCTTCTCCTCGATCTTCTGGCCATGCTCATCCGTGCCGGTCTGGAAGAACACATCGTAGCCCTGCATGCGCTTGAATCTGGCGATGCTGTCCGCAAGGACGATCTCGTAGGTGTTGCCGATGTGCGGCTTGCCGGATGTGTAGGCAATCGCCGTGGTCAGGTAATACTTCTGCTTGTCTGCCATGTTCGTTATCTCCGCTCCGTATGTTTATGGTCAATCCTATCCATTGTAACGTATCTTTAATATTATCCCCGCGTATGGCGGTTGTCAAGGGCGGCGGGGCGTGGTAAACTGTTCTTGCTATGTGGATTATCGTGGGGCTGGGCAACCCCGGAATTGCCTACCGCAAATCAAGACACAACGCGGGCTTCAACGCGATCGACGCGCTGTCGCAGGCGCTGCACATCCGCGTCGCCAAGCGCGGCCTTTCCGGCATATACGGCGAGGGCCTCGTGAACGGGGAGCGGGTCGTGCTGGTCAAGCCGCAGACGTACATGAACCTTTCGGGCGACTGCGTGCAGCGCGTGCTGCATTTTTTCAAGACGCCGCCGGAGCACCTGATCGTGATGTATGACGACATCGACCTGCCCGTCGGCGCGCTGCGCATCCGCGCCAGCGGCAGCGCGGGCACGCACAACGGCATGCGCTCGGTCGTCGCCTGCGTGGGGAGCGAGAACTTCCCGCGCATCCGCATCGGCGTGGGGGAGGCGCAGCGGGGCGAGCTGAAGGATTTTGTGCTGGGCAAGCCCGGCAAGGCGGCGCTCCAGACGCTCGACGAGGTCTATCAGCGCGCGGCCGACGCGGCGCAGCTCATCATCGACGGGCGGATCGGCGATGCGCAGGCGCGCTACAACAAAAAGCACGAGGGACTGTGACTTGGCAGCGGCACGCAGGAAGTTACGGTATCGGGGCGCGCTGCAACAAAAGCGCGAGGGGCTGTGACGACCGGCTTAGCCGTACAGGCTGGGTTTGACGGAGACGAGGCCGGCGAAACGGCGATTTCGACCGGCATGTGCATCGGCGTGGCGGTCGGAGCGGCACGAAAATAAAAGGTTTTTTGCGGGAACGGACGGTTACGGAACCGCGGAGCCGGGGGAAAACCGGGACGGCGGGCGCAGGGGGATGCGCCGATCCCGGCGTTGCTGTGCGCCCGAAAGCGGGTTTTGACGGGGCATGAAGAACCGGCGCCGGCCCGGTGAGAAAACGAGATATGGGAGAGACAACGGTGAAGCAACCATTGCTCGACATGCTGTTCACCGCAGCGGACTTTGCCCGCGCAGCCGACGCGCTGCACGCGGGCAGGGGCCCGGTTGCGGCGTTCGGCCTGCCGGAAGCGCACAAATCGCATATTGCCGCGGCACTGGCCGCCGGCGCGTACCCGGGCGGGGCGGACGCGGCGGCGCGGACGGTGCTGCTCGTGACCACGACGGACACGACCGCCGTGCGCATGCGCGCGGACATCGAGGCGCTCGGCGTACCCGCCGCGCTCCTGCTGCCGCGCGAGACGCCGCTCACCCATGTGCTGAACATCTC
>JAQXRK010000168.1 GCA_029218485.1 bacterium
CGAGGGGCTGTGACGGCCGGCTTAGCCGTACAGGCTGGGTTTGACGGAGACGAGGCCGGCGAAACGGCGATTTCGACCGGCATGTGCATCGGCGTGGCGGTCGGAGCGGCGCGAAAATAAAAGGTTTTTAGCGGGAGCGGACGGTTACGGAACCGCGGAACCGGGGAAAACCGGGACGGCGGGCGCAGGGGAATGCGCCGATTCCGGCGCTGCTGCGCGCCCGAAAGCGTGCTTTGGCGGGGCATGAAGAACCGGCGCCGGCCCGGTGAGAATAAAGAGATATGGGAGAGACAACGGTGAAGCAGCCATTGCTCGACATGCTGTTCACCGCAGCGGACTTTGCCCGCGCAGCCGACGCGCTGCACGCGGGCAGGGGCCCGGTTGCGGCGTTCGGCCTGCCGGAAGCGCACAAATCGCATATTGCCGCGGCGCTGGCCGCCGGCGCGTACCCGGGCGGGGCGGACGCGGCGGCGCGGACGGTGCTGCTCGTGACCACGACGGACACGACTGCCGTGCGCATGCGCGCGGATATCGAGGCGCTCGGCGTACCCGCCGCGCTCCTGCTGCCGCGCGAGACGCCGCTCACCCATGTGCTGAACATCTCCGGCGAGCGCGCGGGCGAGCGCGTGCGCGCGCTCATGCAACTCTCCGGCGGCGAGGGCGGCGTGGTCGTGGCGAGCATGGGCGCGCTGCTGCAGCACGTTGCGCCCAAGCAGGCGTTTTTGCAGCAGCGCATCCGCCTGGCCACCGGCGACGATGCGGAGCCGCGCGCCCTGATCGAGCGGTTTGTCGAGGCGGGCTATGAGCGGGTGGCCATGGTCGAGGGGCGCGGGCAGGTCGCGCTGCGCGGCGGCATTGTCGATGTGTACGCCACCGACGCGCGCTACCCGGTGCGCATGGAGTTCTGGGGCGACACGATCGACCAGATGCGCTCGTTCGATCCGGTGACGCAGCGGAGCATCGAGCAGGTCACAAAGGCCGTGTTCGCGCCCGCGTTCGAGACGCCGCAGACGAAGGCGGCCGTTGCCCGCGCGCTCAAGCGGATCGAGGGCCGCGAGGAGTTTGCCGACCAGTATGCGGCGTGGCAGGAGGGGCACGCCTGCGCCGGCGCGGATGCGCTGCTGCCGCTGCTGTACAAAAAGCTCGACACGGTTGTGGATTATCTGCCGCCGGACGCGCTCATCCTCGCCGATGAGCCGCACCGGCTGGAGGAGGCGGCGCGCGCCGCGCAGATCGCGTTTGCGGAGAATGTTGCCGCCATGCTCGAGCGCGGCGAGGGTCTGCCGCAGCAGGGCAACCTGCAGCAGAGCGCGGAGGCGGCGCTGCAGAGCCTGTCCACGCCGCGCACGATGGCGCTGTATACGCTCGCGCGCTCCCACCCGCTGTTTCAGGTGGGGGAGATCGTGCAGTCGCTCGGCCGCAGCGCGCCGCAGTATATGGGCAGCTTTGAGGAGCTTGCCCGCGATATCGGATTGTGGAAGAAAACGCGCGAGGCTGTGGTGCTGTTCGCGGGCGAGCATGCCGACCGGCTGCAGCAGCAGCTTAACGATCTCGGCGCGGAGACGGCGCGCGCGGACGCGCTGACCCGGCAGCCGGTCGCGGGAGAGGTGCTGATCGTGGCCAGGCGCCTGCCGCGCGGGTTCTGCTACCCGGAGCTGCACTGGACGGTGCTCGGCGAGCAGGAGCTGTTCGGCAAGGCGGTTGTGCCGGCAAAGCACGGCAAGAAGCGCGGCGCACCCGCGCTCTCCGAGCTGGCCGTCGGCGATTACGTGGTGCACGAGGCGTACGGCGTGGGCCGGTTCGTGGGCGTGGAAACGCTGACCGTGCAGGAGAACACGCGCGATTATCTGCTGCTCGAATACCGCGGGGGCGACCGGCTGTACATCCCGACCGACCAGATGGACCGCGTGCAGAAATACATCGGCGGCGGGGACGAGGACACGATCCCGCACCTGTCCAAGCTCGGCGGCAGCGACTGGCAGGGGCGCGTCAACCGGGCGCGCGAGTCCGCCAAGAAGCTCGCGGTCGATCTGGCCGCGCTGTATGCAGGCCGCATCAGCAGCAAGGGCTTTGCGTTCTCGCCCGATTCGCCGTGGCAGGTGCAGATGGAGGAGCGGTTCCCGTACCGGGAGACGCCGGACCAGCTCGAGAGCATCCGCGAGATCAAGGCCGACATGGAGCGCCCGCGCCCGATGGACCGGCTGCTCTGCGGCGACGTGGGCTACGGCAAGACCGAGGTTGCGCTGCGGGCCGCGTTCAAGGCCGTGCAGGACAGCAAGCAGGTGGCCTTTCTCGTGCCGACCACGATCCTCGCGCAGCAGCACTACAATACGCTCACGGCGCGCTTTGCCGATTTTCCCGTGCGCACGGCCTGCCTGTCCCGGTTTACGACGGCGGCGGAGCGCAAGGAGATCAAGGAGAAGCTGAAAAAGGGATTGATCGACGTGGTGGTGGGCACGCATGCGCTGCTGGCCAAGGATGTGCAGTTCAGGGACCTCGGCCTCATCATCATCGACGAGGAGCAGCGCTTTGGCGTCAACCACAAGGAGAAGCTCAAGGAGCTCAAGCAGGATGTCGACGTGCTCACGCTCACGGCCACGCCGATCCCCCGCACGCTGAACATGTCCATGACCGGCGTGCGCGACATCAGCGTGATCGAAACGCCGCCGGAGTCCCGCTACCCGGTGCAGACCTTCGTGCTCGAATACACCGATGCGCTCGTCGTGGACGCGATCACCAAGGAGCTCGCGCGCGGCGGGCAAGCATACATCGTCTACAACCGCGTGCAGAGCATGGAAGCGTATGTGCGCAGGCTCTCCGAGCTGCTCCCCGAGGTGCGCTTCGCCATGGGGCACGGGCAGATGCCGGAGGGACAGCTCGAAAAGACGATGCTCGCCTTTATGGAGCACGAGACGGATGTGCTCGTGTGCTCGACGATCATCGAGAGCGGGCTCGATATTCCGAATGTCAACACCATGATCGTCGTCGACGCCGACCGCTTCGGTCTCTCGCAGCTCTATCAGCTGCGCGGCCGCGTCGGCCGCTCCACGCGCATCGGCTATGCGTACCTGACCGTGCGGCGCGGCGCGGCGATGAGCGAGGAGGCGCACAAGCGCCTGATGGCCATCCGCGAGTTCACGCAGTTCGGCGCGGGCTTCCGGCTGGCGATGCGCGATCTCGAGATCCGCGGCGCGGGAAGCCTGCTCGGCGCGGAGCAGCACGGCCACATCGCGGATATCGGCTACGAATACTACTGCAAGCTCATGCGGCAGGCGGTCGCGGAGGCCAGGGGCGAGCAGGCGCCGCCGGACACGGACGTTGCGGTCGACATTCCGATCTCCGCGCACATCCCGAAGGAGTACATCCCGAGCGAGGTGCAGCGGCTCTCCGCCTACCGCCGCATTGCCGACGCTGCGGATGACGACGCGCTGTACGATGTGCGCGAGGAGCTCGAGGACCGGTACGGCGAGCTGCCGGTTCCGGTGGAGAACATGCTCAGCCTCGCCTCCATCCGCTGCGGCGCGGCAAGGGCGCAGCTCTCGGCCGTCACGGCGCGCGAGGGGGAGGCGGTGCTGACCTTCCGGGAGGACGCGCAGCTCGACGGGGCGCGGCTCATTGCGGCGGTGTCCGGCATGCGCGGCGCGCAGCTGACCGCCTCGGCGCCGGCCTCCATCCGGATCCGGCAAAAGGGCGCCGATGTCAAGGCCTGGATGAAGGAACTGCCACAATTTATTTACACAATCGTGTCTTGTGTTGACACAATGGACAGACTATAATGCAATAGATTCCCACAACCTGACTGATGTGAAGGAGAAAAGGACATGAAAAAATGGAGTATCCGTGCGCTGACGCTGGCGCTTAGCCTTGTGCTCGCGCTCGGCATGGCCGCCTGCGGCAGCCAGCCGGCCGAGACCGGCGAGCCGACCCCCACCGCTGCCGTCGCGGAGGTGGACCCCGATGCCGTTGCCGTTGAGATCGGCGAGGATTTCAACGTGACCTACGGCGAGATCGAGGAGTACTACAACTACTACGTGCAGATGATGAGCTATTACGGCATGGCTGCGCCGACCGCGGATGCGGATATCGAATCCATGCAGGATCAGGCGGTGCAGGCGCTGGTCAGCATGAAAAAGCAGCTCTACTTTGCCAAGCAGCTCGGCCTGGATGAGCTGACGGCGGAGGAGGCGGCCGAGGTGCAGGCCATGACCGACGAGGAGATGGAATCCTACATGCAGTCCTTCCGCGAGAGCGCCGAGGCGGAGGGCGCGGAGGACGTGGAAGCGCGCGCAAAGGAGCTCTTCAATGAGGATCTGGCCGCCTACGGCATCGAGATGGACTATATCGAGTATGCGGCGTTTGCGTACGAGAGCTACGCGCAGGAGAAGGTGCTTGAAAAGCTGCAGAGCCATATCGAGGACACCGCCACCGTGAGCGAGGAGGATGTGCAGGCTTATTACGACCAGCTGCTCGAATCCCAGACGGCCGCTTACGGCGAGGATCCCGGCGACTATCTCACGACGCAGGAGAACTTTGAGCTCAACGGCGGCGACCCGTCGGTGCTCGTGCCCGAGGGCTACCTGCGCGTGAAGGTGATCACCGTCGAGCCGCAGGAGGCGATCGACGAGACGTACGGGGATAAGCTCGAGGAGATGGCCGGGTATGAGGCCACCTACGGCAAGCTGATGCTCGAGGATCCCGCGGCGCACGCCGACACGCTCAAGGAGATCAAAACGCTCTATGATGCGCTGCGCATCGAGACGAACAGGATGTACGAAACTTACATGGCGGACGCGACGGCCAAGATCAACGAGGCCAAGGCCAAGCTGGACGGCGGCGAATCGTTCGACGCGGTGCTGGCCGCTTACGGCGAGGACGCCACCTATACCGACTACGCCCTCATCGCGGAGCGCGGCCGGCTGATGATGCTGGAGGGCGACGACGGCTGGGACGAGACGCTGCGCGCTGCGGCGCTCGCGCTGGAGGACGGCGCATACTCCGATGTGCTGCTCATCGACGATGTGTACTATATCGTGTACCGCGTCGGCAGCGAGCCGGCCGGTACGCGGACGCTCGAGGAGCTGCACGACGCGATCCGGAACGCTGCGCTCGAAGCGGCGCGCATCGACGTGTGGAACGCGCAGCTCGATACGTGGGACGCGGACGACTCCATGGTGACCTACCATGAGGAGGTCTACCGCTCCATCGGCAAATAAGCAAAGCAGGACTGATGCACAGAACTGGCCCCGCATGGTCACCCATGCGGGGCCGGTTTGTATGGCCGCGCCGCCGGCCGGGGATGGGATGGCGGGAGCGGCCGGGGGACTGCGGCAAAGCGCAGCGGCAAGAGCGGCGCGCGGGCGCGCGGGGGTGAACGCAATCGTTTCGGAACGGGTTTGCCTGGATGGAGGGGGATGGGCGCCGTTTCGCAGAGGGTTTGTTTCCGGACGCAGCGGCAGTGTGCGGGGGGTGACGCCGCGTCAGGGATGGCGCCCCGGTCGCGGTATGCCGTGGTTGCGGTGCTTTTCACGATTTGATATAATAGCGCTGATAAGGAGGACGAAGCATGCTGAACGCAACCGTCGATCCCGCCCGGCATACCGTGCTGATCACCGGTGCGGCCGGGTTCATCGGCTTCCACCTTGCGCGGGAACTGCTCCGGCGCGGCGTGCGCGTGGCCGGGCTCGACAACCTGAACGATTATTACGATCCGGCGCTCAAGCGCGCGCGCCTTGCGATATTAAACGACCTTGAGGGATTTTCGTTCGTCCATGCCGATCTTGCCGACGCAGCGGCGGTGGACGAAGCGTTCCGGCGGTATGCGCCGGGCATCGTTGTGAACCTTGCCGCGCAGGCGGGCGTCCGGTATTCGATCGAGAACCCGCGCGCATATATTGACAGCAACATCGTGGGCTTTTTCAACGTGCTGGAGGCCTGCCGCCGCAGCGAGGCGCTCTCGGGTACGCGGGTCAGGCATCTGATGTACGCGTCCAGCTCGTCGGTATACGGCAACCAGCAGAAGACGCCGTTCTCGGTTGAGGACGATGCGAGCCGCCCGGTCAGCCTGTACGCGGCGACGAAGAGGGCCGACGAACTGATGGCGTATACCTACAGCCACCTGTACGGCGTTCCGACCACCGGATTGCGGTTCTTCACGGTCTACGGGCCGTGGGGAAGGCCGGACATGGCGTACTACAGCTTTGCGGAGCGGATTCTGGCGGGCGAGCCGATCCGGGTGTTCAACCACGGCGATATGCTGCGGGATTTCACCTACATTGATGACGTTGTAACGTGCGTGGCGCGCATGCTCGGCTGCC
>JAQXRK010000169.1 GCA_029218485.1 bacterium
CCGCGCTCCATGCGCTGCTTATAGCATTCGCAGCGCAGCATGCTGTTGACGGAGAAATGGACGCCGATATCCCGCATAAAGTCCAGGAAGTTCAGGTTGCGGATCCAGTCCGCATTATTGTAGACGAGCGCCTTGCCATCCGAGAAATCGATCAAGCGCGCCATCTGCTTCTGGAAGCAGGAGGCATTGTGGTCGATCTCCTCGTTGGACATCATGCGGCGCATATCGGTCTTTCCGGATGGATCACCGATCATTGCAGTACCGCCGCCAAGCAGGACGATCGGTCGATGACCGGCCCGCTGCATATGCGCCATGGTCATCAGCGCAACATAGTGGCCAATGTGCAGGCTGTCAGCCGTTGGATCAAATCCAATATAAAACGTTACTTTTTCTCTGCCCAGCAGCTCGCGAAGTTCTTCGGGATGCGAGCACTGCTTCAAGAAGCCGCGTTCTTCCAAAATGTCGTAGACGTTTCGTTCCATGTTTCTATTCTCCTCTTTCCCATATGCCGTTATCATACCAAACAAACGAAAAAAGCGCAACTTGCTGTCTCCCTCTTTCCGGCTCAGAATGCCCCCAATTTCAACCGGTTTTGAAAAATTCTCAAATCAGTTACAATTCGTTATGCAAAGAGAAAGAGCGTATCCAAAGGACACGCTCTTTTCGTCAATCAAGATTCTCTTACATGCCGTAACGCTTTTTGAAGCGATCGACACGTCCACCGCTGTCAACCAGCTTCTGACGGCCAGTGAAAAACGGATGGCATTTGCTGCAGATTTCGACCTTCAGCTCACCGCGGGTCGAGCCGGTCGTAAACGTTTCACCACAAGCGCAGCGAACCGTTGCTTCGCCATAAGACGGATGGATGTCCTTCTTCATGATGTTCACTCCTTCAAAAACACTACCAACAGTTATTATATGCGCTTTGTCCAGAAAAAGCAAGCACTTTTTCAGCCTGAATCACTGTTCGCAGCATTATTTTCCAAATCTGTTGGAGGCCGTATAGCCATCCTTCTCATAAATCCGGACCCAGTCCTACACACGCTGGAGGAACTCCTCATTTGTGGAGGTCTTATCCAGCATACCAATGAGTTGCTCCGTGACTTCCGCCGGATTGCCGCCCGAAAGCACCCGCCGAATGGTCCGGACACCTTCAAGCTCCGATTGTGAAAGCAGCAGATCGTCGCGGCGGGTTCCCGATTTATAGATATCGATTGCCGGGAAAATCCTCTTCTCGGACAGCTTGCGATCCAAATGGATTTCCATGTTGCCCGTTCCCTTGAATTCCTCATAGACCATATCGTCCATGCGGCTCCCCGTTTCGGACAGCGCCGTCGCAATAACGGTCAAGCTGCCGCCATTCTCGATGTTTCTAGCCGCGCCGAAAAAGCGCTTTGGCTTGTGCAGCGCACCCGGATCCATACCGCCGGACAACGTACGGCCGGTTGGCGGAATCGTCAGATTGTAGGCTCTTGCCAGCCTGGTCAGGCTATCCATGAGTATGACAACATCCTTGCCATGTTCAACAAGGCGCATTGCGCGTTCAAGCACCATCTCCGCAACGCGCGTGTGATGCTCGGGCAGCTCATCGAACGTGGAATACAGCACCTCGCCGCGGATGGACCGCTGCATATCCGTGACCTCTTCCGGGCGCTCATCGATCAGCAAAACGATCAAATGCGTATCGGGGTAGTTGTCCGCAATGCCGTTTGCAATGCTCTTGAGAAGCGTCGTCTTACCGGCCTTGGGCTGTGAAACGATCATCGCCCGCTGTCCCTTACCGATCGGTGCAATGAGATCGATCAGGCGAATGGAGAGATCATTCTTCCGCCCGACCCGCTCCAGCGTATAGCGCTCATCCGGGAAAATGGGCACCAGATTCTCAAAAGGTGTCCGTTCCGACAGCTTTTCCGGATCCACACCATTGACCGCCGTAATATAGAGCAACGCGAGAAAGCGTTCGTTTTCCTTGGACGGTCTTGTCTTTCCCGTCACCAAATCTCCGGTTCGGAGGCCAAAGCGGCGGATTTGCGCAATCGATACATACACATCGTGCGGGCCGGAGAGGTAATTCTCAGACCGCAGGAAACCGTAACCATCGGGAAGTACCTCAAGCACTCCCTCCGCGTCGCCGCATTCGCCCGTCTGCAGCATTTCCGGAACGGCCGGATTGCTCGTTCCGTAATCCTTGTTATAGTATCCCTCCTGACGGTTGCGATAACGGCGCTCATCATCAT
>JAQXRK010000170.1 GCA_029218485.1 bacterium
TATACTTTTTTGCGGAACGGGCGGCAGCGGTGTCACACAAAGTTTACAGGATACTGCTGAATCTTTTCATGGAAGTGTGTTATACTACCCACCATCCGAAAGGTTTGCCGGTATCGGGCCGGCAGAAACCGGATGATATCCATCCAAGGAGGGATGTTCTTTATGATGAAGAAAATGATTGCGGCGCTGTGCGGCACCATGCTGCTGCTCACGACGCCCTTTGCCGCTCTGGCGGAGACGGAGCGCAAAGCGGAAGCGGATATGACCTTCGGCGAAATCCAGACGGTGGAGGGGACGCCCCTGCCGGACGACGGGCTGACCACGCCGGACCCCACGGCGGAGCCGACCGCTGCGCCCGATGCGCAGCCGGAAGAGACCCCTGCGCCGGACCCGGAGGCGACCGCCACGCCGGGGGATAGCACGGGGTTCGTCGCGCAGCAGCGCGTGACCATGGGCGCGGACCTGACCGATGCGCAGCGCGCGGCGGTGTACCGCGACTTCGGCATCGAGCCCGGCAGCGTGCGCGAGCTGACCGTGACCAACAAGGAGGAGCGCAGATACCTGGAGGGTCTCGTGCCGGATCGCAAGATCGGCAGCGTTGCGCTCTCGTGCATCTTTATCACCACGCTGGAACCGGGCTCCGGACTCGATATTGAGATCTACAATATCAATTACTGCACGGAGCAGATGTATGTGAACGCACTGACCACAGCGGGTATCACCGATGCCAAGGTGATCGTTTCCGCGCCGTTCCCCGTGTCGGGCACGGGCGCGCTGACGGGCGCTTACAAGGCGTATGAGGACATTACGGGCGTCACGCTGAACGACCTTGCCAAGCTGGTCGGCGCCGAGGAGCTGGTGGTTACGGGCGAGCTGGCGGAATATGTCGGCAGCGAGGAGGCCACGCAGATCGTCGCCCAGCTCAAGGCGATTCTGGATCAGACGCAGAGCATGAGCGACGCCGAGGTGTGCGATGAGATCCGCCGCATTGCCGCGGCCTATCAGGTGGACGTGACGGACGCGCAGGTGCAGCAGCTCCTGTCCCTCACGCGCAAGCTCGAGGGGCTCGATACCGAGGCGCTCCAGCAGCGCCTGACCGGCCTTGCAAAGACGGCGCAGTCGGTCAACACGGTATCGCAAACGTTCTCGCGCGTCTACGAGAACGTGAAGTCGTTCTTTGCCGCCGTGGGTGATTTCTTCACCAAGCTGTTCGGCGGAAAATAAGGCGCTTCCACAGAAAAACCGGGCGTGTGGCACACAGATTGCCGCACGCCCTTTTTGTTTTGCGCCGCCGCGGGCGCGGGGGAGAGGGCCTTTGGGCTTACCCCTCCTCACTGCGGATGGCGGCATGACGGCGCAGAAACCAAGAGCAAAACAGAGCTTGACACCGCTGCCGATCATGCTGATAATTCACTTTATCAACCGTTGATAAAGTGAATAAAAAGGAGTGCGCGAGATGGAAGATGTGCGCTGTGCCAGCGAGGAGCTGGTATATGCATGGCAGGCGTTATCCTCCAGCCTGTGGAGCAACCGCTTCATGAAGAAGATGACCTTCAACGAGATCAACGTTTGCAGCCTGCTGAACAAGCGGCGGGATGAGAACGTGACCGCTACGGAGCTGTGCCAGCACACGGGGCTGTTGAAAAGCCAGATGAACCGGGTGCTCTCCGCCATGGAAGCAAAGGGGTATCTGTGCCGGGTGCGCAGCGAGACGGATCACCGGCTCGTGTTCCTGCGGCTTCTGCCCAAGGGCGAGACGGCCTTTTTGCAGCAGCGGGAGGAGGTCCTCAAGCTGGTGGACGAGGTCGTGCGGGAATTCGGCGTGGACAACACCAATGTCACCGCGCAGATGGTACAGCGGGTGGCAAAGATTCTGCGCAAGGTAATGAACAGGAAGGAATAGCGAACCAATGGTACGGATTTTAGTGGATTCAGGGGCGGACTACGAACAGGAGGAACTGCGGCGGCTGGGCTTGGAATGCGTGCCGATCACGATCCGCTTTGGAGAGGAGACCTTTCTGGACGGGGTGGAGCTGTCCAAGGAAGCGTTCTATGAGCGGCTCGAAACCCAGTTCCCGGCAACCTCGCAGCCAACGCCGCTCGATTTTGCCGAGCACTTCCGGTCGGCCCGCGAGGCCGGCGACGAGCTGGTGGCCATTCTGCTCTCCTCCAGCCTCAGCGGAACCTATCAGGGCGCCTGCCTTGCGCGGGAGGATGTCGGGGGCGATGGAATCTATCTGATCGACAGCAAGAGCGCGACGATCGGCATTCAGGTGCTCGTCGATTATGCCGTCAAGCTCCGCGACCGGGGATGCAGCGGCCAAGAGATCGCAGAAGCGCTGCGGGAGCTGCAGCCGCGCGTGAAGCTGTTTGCGAGCATGAACACGCTGGAATACCTGTACAAAGGCGGCCGCCTCTCCAGAGCCTCCGCGGCCATCGGCACGCTCTCGCGCCTCAAGCCGGTCATCCATCTGGATGAAAGCGGCGCGGTTGCGGTTGTCAGCAAGTGCCTCGGCATGAAGCGCTCCATCGAAGCGCTGGTCGCCAAAGTGGAGTCGTACCGGCTGGATCCGGCGTTTCCCATCTATCCCATCTATTCCCGGGACATCTCCCATCTGAAGACCATGGTCGGGCGGCTGCGGGACAAGGGCTTTGCCGTGGACGAGGCGGAAGGGCGAAATCTCGGCCCCACCATCGGCGCGCATATCGGCCCGGGCTGTTGCGGCGTGGCATTCGTTGCGGCGGAGGAGACGGGGGTGTGCTGAGCGCGCACGGGTACGGGGCTGCGCAAAAGCCCATGCCGCCTGCAGAAATTTTCTGAGGACGGCGCGGTTTGCGCCCACAGCGGGGCCGCAGAGCCGCGGCAGATCGGGCGCAGCAGAAAGAAGCTGCAGGGCTGCGGGCAAAACAACGCTCAGAAACGATCACAGGGCCTTTGACGCATGTATAGCGTCAAAGGCCCTGTTGCTTTGTCTGCGGTTCGATGGGGGAAGCGGGCGTTTACCGCCGGATCTTCAGCTTGGCGCCGTCGAGATGCTCGCGGAACAGCGAGCGGATGAGCGCCGCATCCTTCTCCTTGTCCTTGAGCTGGTCCTTGGGCAGCACATAGGCCTGCGCCTTGGAGAGGAACAGGTAGAACGCGCGGCCGGATTCGCGGATCTGCTCGATCTTTTCCCATTTGAGCAGCGCGCTGCCCCGCTCCGAGGAGGCGTGCACACCCTCGGCGTCGATCAGAATATCCTGCGTGAATTCATACACCTGCCGCTGTTTGTAGGACTGGTTCACGCGCATGACCATGGCGACGCCGTTGATCAGAAGAAACAGTACGGAGCCGGCCAAGGCCATCGGCAGAGAGGCGACCGCCGCATCGGCAAGCGAATGCGTCTGGCCGTAGTTGGTGACGCCGAGCATGACGGTGATGACGGCGAATACGATCACGGTCATGAGGATCAGCCGGTTGCGGGAAACGAACAAATTGTAGTGGATGTTCTCTTTGCGATCGATCGTGAAACTGCCCTGAAATTGCATGCTGCGATGGATCTCCTCCCGTTAAATTACTTACATTCTACACGAAATCCGTTATGATGTCAAAACAAATGC
>JAQXRK010000171.1 GCA_029218485.1 bacterium
CTAATGCCAAAGTACTTTGCAGCCATTCAGCTGCCGCGAACAAAACGATCTTTCCCGAAACCCCGTGCAGCATCAGGATGGCTGCCGGCGGCGGCTTTCCATTCGGCAAACCCGCAGGCCGAAGCCAGCGCGAAGTTTTTGGTGCCTTTTTCTACAAAGGCACGTCTTTTCGTGACGGAACCGCTCGTCCACGCGCCCCGCGACACGCGCTCCCGTTTTCCTGACTACGCACCACGCGCCCCGCGCCATGCGGCGCGCGCCGCGGCTCCCGCCCTCAAACCAACGGGTCTGTCAGTCCACGCGCCCCGCGCCATGCGGCGCCCGCTGCGGCCTACGCCTCCGTTCATCAAGGGGCGCCATCCAGCGCCCGCCGCGGCTTCCGCCTCCGTTCCGCTTATTCCTCCCGGAGCAGGCCGAGCGCCGCCTCAAGCCGGTCGTTGCTCTGGTTGAGCAGGGCGAGCGCCTCGTGCAGCGCTTCGCGCGCAGCCGCGTCGCTCTCCGGCAGCGCGTGCGCCGCGTCGTGCAGTTCGTCGGCATGGTGCCGGTTATGGGACAGCATGTAGGTCAGCAGCGCGACCGCCTCGTCGCGGCCGGCGGCGGGTTGACCGTGACCGCCGTGAGAATGTCCGTCATGCATGGAATCGGTTCCTCCCTCCCGGATGTTCTCCAAAAAGCGTAGCAGGTTTCGGTGGGTTTGTCAACGGCGCCATGGGGGCTGCGGCCCATTGGAAATGCGCGCGGGACGTGGTATAATACGGCCATCTGAACGGGTGAAGGAGAGATACCATGCGCTTTGTGGATATGATCGAAAAAAAGGCGGGCGGGCAGCGCCTGAGCAGCGCGGAGATCGCGGAGATGGTCACGGGCTATGTCGCGGGTGAGATACCGGACTACCAGATGTCCGCAATGCTGATGGCGATCCTGCAGCGCGGCATGACGGCGGAGGAAACGGCGGAGCTGACGCTCTCGATGATGCACTCGGGCGATGTGGTGGACCTGTCCGATCTGCCGGGCGTCAAGCTCGACAAGCACAGCACCGGCGGCGTGGGCGACACCACGACGCTCGTGGTCGCGCCGCTCGTGGCGGCGTGCGGCGGCACGGTGGCGAAGATGTCCGGGCGCGGGCTGGGGCACACCGGCGGCACGCTCGACAAGCTGGAGTCGATCCCCGGCTGCTGCGTGGAGCAGAGCATGGAGTCGTTCCGCCGCATCGTGCGGGAGAACGGCGTGGCGGTCATCGGCCAGACCGGCAACCTCGTGCCCGCGGACAAGAAGATTTACGCCCTGCGCGATGTGACGGCGACGGTGCGCAGCGTTCCGCTGATCGCCTCGAGCGTGATGAGCAAGAAGCTCGCCTCCGGATCGGACGCGATCGTGCTGGACGTCAAGACCGGCACCGGCGCGTTTATGGAGACGCCCGAAGAGGCGAGGGCGCTGGCGGAGCGGATGGTCGATATCGGCGCGCTGGTCGGCAGGCGCGTGGCGGCGGTGATTACGGACATGAACCAGCCGCTCGGCATGGCGGTGGGCAACGCGCTGGAGGTGCGCGAGGCGGTGCAGCTGCTCAGCGGGCAGATCGCGCCGGACGATCCGCTGTACGAGGTGTGCATGCTGCTCGGGTCGCAGATGCTGCGGATGGGCGGCCTCGCGGCGGACGATGCGGACGCGAGGAACCGGCTCCGGGCGGCGATCGACAGCGGCGCGGGGCTGGAGAAGCTGCAGCGCATGGTCGCCATGATGGGCGGCGAGAGCGCGTATCTCACGCCGGAGCGGATCGACGAGCTATGCGCGGTGCGGCGGCACATCGACGTGCCCGCGGGCGAGGACGGCTGTGTTGTCTCCATGCAGGCGGAGCGGATCGGCACCGCGGCGCAGATGCTCGGCGCGGGCCGGGCGACGAAGGAGGACGTGATCGATCCGGCGGTGGGGCTCGTGATGCGCGTGCGCTGCGGCGATACCGTGCGCCGGGGCGACCCGCTCTGCACGCTGTATGTGAACGATGAAACGCGCGTTGAGGAGGCGAAGGCGATGCTCCTCGGCGCTATCCGCATCGGGGCGCACGGGGGTGCGGCAACGCCCATGGTCTATGGCGTTGTCGAGAGCAAATAGCACCGGCGCGCGAAGGAACGGGAAACGGACAAAGGCGGGCGGGCACAGTATGTGCCTGCCCGCTTGTTTTGTATGGTGCGGGGAGGGGGCATTGGTTCGCGGTTTGGTGGATCGCCGGAGGGGATAGGGGGGTGGTGGCGTGCGCGGGCTTCGTTGTCCTTTTGTTGAGCGCGGATTTACAGATCCGTTGGTTTGAGGGCGTAGGCCGCAGCGGGCTTTTGATGGCGCGGGGCGCGGAGGCGAGAGCCGCAGCGAAAGCCATGGCGGGCGCCGCATGGCGCAGAGTGCGTAGGCAGGAGGGCGTAGGACGCAGCGAGCTTTTGATGGCGCGGGGTGCGGAGCGCGGAAAGGCGGGAGCGTGTAGCGTGCGCCGCATGGCGCGGGTTGTGTGGACGAGTGTTTCCGTCACGAAAAGACGTGCCTTTTTTAGAAAAAGGCACCAAAAACTTCGCGCTGGCTTCGGCCTGCGGGTTTGCCGGATGGAAAGCCGCCGCCGGCAGCCATCCTGATGCTGCACGGGGTTTCGGGAAAGATCGTTTTGTTCGTGGCAG
>JAQXRK010000172.1 GCA_029218485.1 bacterium
GGCCGGACATGGCGTACTACAGCTTTGCGGAGCGGATTCTGGCGGGCGAGCCGATCCGGGTGTTCAACCACGGCGATATGCTGCGGGATTTCACCTACATTGATGACGTTGTAACGTGCGTGGCGCGCATGCTCGGCTGCCCGCGGCAGGGGGCGGATCCGGCGTGCCTGTACAACATCGGCAACAACCGGCCGGTGAAGCTGCTCGATTTCATCGCTGCGCTCGAGCGCGCGCTCGGCCGCGAGGCGAGGAAGGAATTTCTGCCGATGCAGGACGGCGACGTGTACCAGACGTTTGCGGACGTTTCGGCGCTGGAGCGCGATTTCGGCTTTCGACCCGATACGCCGCTGGAAACGGGGCTTCAGCGGTTTGTCCGCTGGTACCTGACCTATACGAAGGAGACGCGCGTATGAGGATTGCCATTGCGGGTGCGGGCTATGTCGGGCTTTCGCTCGCGGCGCTGCTCGCGCCGGAGCATGAGGTACTGGTCGTGGATATCGCGCGGGAGCGGGTTGAGAAGCTCAACGCGGGGATATCGCCGGTGGCGGACGCCGACATCGAGCGGGAGCTGCGGGAGGGACGGCTGCGCATCGCCGCCACGACCGACGGCGAAGCGGCCTACCGCGCGGCGGAGCTGGTCATCATTGCAACGCCGACCGACTACGATCCGCAGCAGAATTTTTTTGACACCTCCTCCGTGGAGAACGTGATCGGCGCGGTGCGCGCGGTCAACCCCGGAGCGCTGATCGTGATCAAATCGACCGTGCCGGTGGGCTTTACCCGGCGGATATATGAGGAAACGGGCGCGCGGCTGCTGTTCTCGCCGGAATTTCTGCGCGAGGGGCATGCGCTCCGGGACAACCGCTTCCCGAGCCGCATCCTTGTGGGCGTGCCCAACCGGGAGCCGTCGCTGCTGCCGGAGGCGGAGCGCTTTCTGAACCTGCTGAAGGCGCCCGCCGTGAACGCGCCGCCCACGATGCTGATGGAGGCCACGGAGGCGGAGGCGGTCAAGCTCTTTGCCAACACCTATCTGGCGCTGCGCGTGAGCTTCTTCAACGAGCTGGACACCTATGCCGAGGTGCGGGGGCTGGACGCGCGCGCGATCATACAGGGCGTGTGCCTCGACCCGCGCATCATGGACCAGTACAACAACCCGTCGTTCGGCTACGGCGGCTACTGCCTGCCGAAGGACACCAAGCAGCTGCTGGCCAATTATGACGACGTGCCGAACAACATCATCGGCGCGATCGTGGAGGCCAACCGCACCCGGAAGGATTTCATCGCCGAGCGCGTGCTCAAAAAGGCCGGCTATCCGGAAAACCCGCACCCGGTCGTGGGCGTGTACCGGCTGACGATGAAGACCGGCAGCGACAACTTCCGCCACAGCAGCGTGCAGGGCGTGATGCGGCGGATCCGGGAGAAGGGCGTGGACGTCGTGGTGTATGAACCGGCCTGCGCGGACGAGCGGTTTTACGGCTGCCCGGTGATCCGCGGGCTGGACGCGTTCAAGCGGATGAGCGACATCATCATCGCCAACCGCATGAGCGGGGAGCTTCTGGATGTGAAGGACCGCGTCTATACGCGCGATCTGTACAGCAGGGACTGAGAAGGAGAACGATGGAGAAGAAACGGGAGAACCGGGCCGGCCGGAAGCGCTGGCTGCTGATCATGGACGCGGTGCTGCTGCTGGCGCTGCTGTTTGCGCTCTGGCAGCTCGTTGCGACGCTCGTGAGCTACCGCCGGGCGCAGGAGAAGTACGACGCCATCGCCGAGCAGGCGGTGCGCACTGCCGAGCCGCAGCCGACGGCCGCGGCACCCGGAGCGGCAGAAACGCCGCAGCCGACCGAGAAGCCCTCGGAGGTGCCCATTCTGGTGGACTTTGAAACGCTGCGGCAGCAGAACGGGGACATTGTTGCGTGGCTGTACTCGGCGGATACGCCGATCAACTACCCCGTGGTGCAGACGGATAACAACCAATACTACCTGACCCACGATTTCGACCGCAAAAAGGATGCCGGCGGCACGCTGTTCTTCGACAGCCGCAACGATATTGCCGCGCCCGACCGGAACCTGATCCTGTACGGGCACCGCATGAAGGACGACTCCATGTTCGGCACGCTGCCGGATTATGCCGAGGCGTCCTACTGGGAGGAACACCCGGTGATGTATCTCATCACCGAGCAGCAGAGCTACCGGGTCGAGATATTCGCCTGCCGCACGGTGAGCGCCGATAAAATGCAGTACTTTGCAACCGGGTTCGAAAGCGAAGCGGCCTACGCGTCCTATCTGACCAAGGCGATCGGGCAGTCCTACTGGAAGGCCCCGTTCGCCGCGGACGCATCGTATGCGACGCTGACGCTCGTCACCTGCTCGGTCTACGCGAATGCGGACAACCCGCGGGTGCTCGTCCACGGGCGGCTGGTACCGGTGGATTGATAAAAGGAGGAGATGACGCCATGAAGAAGAGAAGCCTGCCCGGAGTGGCGCTGCTGTGCCTGCTGCTGGCCGCCTGCCTGCTGGCAGCCTGTACGCCTTCCGACCCAGCGGATGGGCCGGAGATGACCGACCGGGACGCCGGGATCGCGTTTTCGTGCGGCGCGACCTTCCCAGCCGATGCGGAGGAGATCACCGCCGTGCTGGCCGAGGGGGAGACGGCGCTGCTCGATGGGTTTGCCAACCTGCGGCGCGTGAACGCCGAGGGGAGCCTTTGCTATGCCGAGCTTGCCGCCTACCGCGCGGCGCACCCGGAGGTGGAGGTGCACTATACGGTGGATATCGGCACGCCGGTCGATGCGGACGCAACCGAGGCCGCGCTGACCGGCCCGGTCGCGGTGGAGCAGCTCGTGGAGAACCTTTCCT
>JAQXRK010000173.1 GCA_029218485.1 bacterium
GCGCGGCTATTCCCCGCGCCGCGCCCTGTCGCGCCGCTCGTGGTTTTCCCGGATCTTTGCCTCGGCGCCCTGATCGGACGGCTCGTAATAGCGGTGGCCGCGGATGGAGACGGGCATGTATTCCTGCTGCACCCAGTGGCCGGGATAGTCATGCGGATACTTGTAGCCGGTGCCGTGGCCGAGCTTTTTGGCACCGGAATAGGAGGTGTCCCGCAGGTGGATGGGCACGGGCTCGTCGAACGAGTGCTCCGCGTCGGAGAACGCCGCGTCCACCGCGCAGACGACCGCGTTGGACTTGGGCGATTCGCACAGGAAGATGATCGCCTGCGTGAGCGAGAGCCGCGCCTCGGGCATGCCGATCAGCTCGAGCGACTGCGCCGCCGTGACGGCCTGCACCATGGCCTGGGGGTTGGCAAGGCCGACGTCCTCCGAGGCGTGCGCGATCAGCCGCCGCGCGATGATGCGCGGATCCACGCCCGCATAGATCAGACGCGCGAACCACGCGAGCGCCGCGTCGGTATCGCCGCCGCGCAGGCTCTTGCAGAACGCCGAGAGCATGTCGTAGAACAGCTGCTCGTCGCACTTGACGACCTTGCGCTGGCTCGACTCGGCCGCGATCTCCCGCGTGATACGGATCGTACCGCCCGCGTCCGGCGGCGTGGTGAGCACGGCCAGCTCGAGCGCGTTCAGCGCGTTGCGGCAATCGCCGTTGGCAATCGAGCAGATGGTGGAGAGCGCCTCCGGCTCCAGCTGCACGTCGAGCGCGCCGAACCCGCGCTCCGCGTCCGCCAGCGCCGCGAGCACCGCGCGCTCGATATCCGCCGTGGTGAGCGGGTAGAACTGGAACACGCGGCAGCGGGACACGATGGCGGAGGTCATGGCGATCATCGGGTTTTCGGTCGTTGAGCCGATGAAGCGCACCACGCCCTTTTCGAGCGCGGGCAGGAGCGCGTCGCTCTGCGTTTTGCTCCAGCGGTGGCACTCGTCGAGCAGCAGATAGGTCGGCTGGCCGTAGAGCAGCCGCCGCTGCCCGGCCTCATCCAGAATGGTGCGCAGCTCCTTCACGCCGGACGAAACGGCGTTCAGCTTGGCGAACGCCGCGCCCGTGCTGGAGGCGATGATGGATGCGAGCGTCGTCTTGCCCGTGCCCGGCGGGCCGAAGAAGATCGCCGATTGCAGGCGGTCGGATAGGATTGCCCGGCGCAGCAGCTTGCCCTCGCCGACGATGTGCTGCTGGCCCACAAACTCATCGAGCGTGCGTGGGCGCATCCGGTCGGCCAGAGGGGCGGTATTTTTTGAAATATTCGAAAAAAGTTGTTCCATAATCGCATTATATCATGTATAATCGGTGGGTTGAAGATCAATCCGAAAAGAGAGGCGTTTTTCTCCGCTGGACGGAGATTTTCCCCCGGGAAAGGAATGGGCAGTATGGATATTCGGAATGTAGCGATCATTGCGCACGTTGACCACGGCAAGACCACGCTGGTCGATCAGCTCCTGCGCGACGCGGGCGCGCTCCGGCGCAGCGAACTGGGCGGCGAGCGCGTGATGGACAGCAACGACCTCGAGCGCGAGCGCGGCATCACGATCCTGTCGAAGAACACGGCCGTCACCTACGGCGATGTGCGCATCAACATTGTGGACACGCCCGGGCACGCCGATTTCGGCGGCGAGGTGGAGCGCATTTTGCAGATGGTGGACGGCGTGCTGCTGCTCGTCGACGCGTTTGAGGGCTGCATGCCGCAGACGCGGTTCGTTTTGAAAAAGGCGCTGGAGCTGGGCAAGGTGCCGGTCGTCGTCGTCAACAAGGTCGACCGCCCGGACGCGCGGCCCATGGAGGTCGTGGACGAGACGCTGGAGCTGTTCATCGAGCTTGGCGCAACGGCCGAGCAGCTCGATTTTCCGGTCGTGTACGCATCGGCGCGCAACGGCTGCTCCGGCATGGAGCCGGATCAGCTCGAGCCGAACATGCACGCCGTGTTCGACACGATCCTGCAGTACATCCCCGCGCCGGAGCAGGACTTCGATGCGCCGCTGCAGATCCTGTTCTCCGCGATCGAATATGACGAGTACGTCGGCAAGATCGGCATCGGCCGCATTGAGCGCGGCGTGGCGCGCCGGCTGCAGCCCATCGTGCTGTGCGGCGGCGAGGGCGACAAGCGGTCCGAAGCAAAGATCACGCGGCTGTACCGCTTTGAGGGCCTGCAGCGCGTCGAGGCCGAGCAGGCCGAGCCGGGCGAGATCGTCTGCGTCGCGGGCGTGGAGGGGCTGAACGTGGGCCAGACGGCCTGCGACCCCGCCTGCGTGGAGCCGATGCCGTTCGTCAAGATCGACGAGCCGACGGTGGCCATGCTGTTCATGGTCAACGACAGCCCGTTTGCCGGCAGGGAGGGTAAATATGTGACCTCGCGCAACATCCGCGACCGCCTGTTCACCGAGGTGAAGACGAACGTCGCCATGCGCGTGGAGGAGACCGACAGCACCGATACGTTCCGCGTGAGCGGCCGCGGCGAGCTGCACCTCTCCATCCTCATCGAGCAGATGCGCCGGCAGGGCTTTGAGTTTGCCGTGTCGCGGCCGAAGGTCATCCTTCGCAAGGACGAGAAGGGCCGCACCACCGAGCCGATCGAGGAGCTGACCGTGGACGTGCCGCAGGAATACGCCGGCGTTGTCATCGAAAAGCTCGGCCAGCGCAAGGGCACGATGCTCGATATGCAGCCGCAGGGCGAGGCGAGCGTGCGCCTGCGCTACCTGATCCCGGCGCGCGGCCTGATGGGCTACCGCTCGGAGCTGCTGACTGATACGCGCGGCAACGGCGTGATGAACCACCTGTTCCACGGCTATGAGCCGTTCAAGGGCGCGATCGAGGAGCGCAAGACCGGAAGCCTGATCGCCCACGAGACGGGCGAAACCTCCAGCTACGGCCTGTTCAACACGCAGGAGCGCGGCCGCCTGTTCGTCGGCCCCGGCGTGCCGGTATACGAGGGGCAGATCGTCGGCGAGTGCCCGAAGAACGAGGACATCGTGGTCAACGTGTGCAAGAAGAAGCACGTGACCAACATGCGCGCCGCCGGTTCGGACGAGGCGCTGCGCCTCACGCCCGCGACGGTGTTCTCGCTCGAGCAGTGCCTGGAGTTCATTGCGGACGACGAGCTGGTCGAGGTCACGCCCAAGAGCATCCGCATGCGCAAGCGCTATTTGACCAAGGAGCAGCGCGTCAAGATGTTCAACCAGATGAAGAGCCGCGAGAACAACGCCTGAAGACGGGCGGAGCGGCCGCCGCAGCGGGAGCGCCGGCAGATCACACGGATCATAACGATCATAATGGAACGATTGCAGCAAACCGGAGCGCCGTCCGTGGACGGCGCTCCGATCTTTTTGTGCGCAATATGCCGGGATGGAACCGCAGGGCGCGGTGCGCTTATGGATTCCGTGTATGCGGCGGCTGTTGCCCTTACCGGTCGATCATGATGTGCAGGATCTCGCGGTCGGTCTCGCGCATGCCGTCGCGGCCAAGCCGCGCAACGGCCGCGATCGTCTGGTCGACGCCGCCCATGCCTCCTCCGAACTGGGGGAACTGAGCCAGGGCGATAACGGCGGGCAGTGCGGTCAGCGCTGCTGCGATGATGAGGGG
>JAQXRK010000174.1 GCA_029218485.1 bacterium
GCCGCGGGGGTGATCAGCACGGCGTCAACGTCGCCGATGGCGGCAAGGCCGAGCTTGATCGAGTCGATCATCTCGGTGTGCTCATAATCCTCGTTGCGCACGAGCGTGACCGCGCTGTGCGCCAGATGCCGCTCGAGCATCGCCGCATGGTAGCCCGTCACCACAACGATGGGCGAGATGCCTGCGCGCCGGAAGGCCTGCACCTGCCGCTGGATCATGGTCGTTCCACCAACCTTCAGCATGGGCAGAAAGCGCTCCGTCTGCGCGGGCACGCCCGCTGCCGAGATCAGTGCTGCGCAACGCATGCGTCCCTCCTGTGCAGCAGCATCCGCTGGTAGTCGGCGGGCGTATCGACATCGATCTCGCATCCCTCGTCGTCCGTCAGCACATAGGCAATGCGGCCGGCCAGCGAGGCAAAGGCGCCGCGCAGCCCGCCCTCGCCCGCATACCCCTCAACGGTTGCAAAGCAGCTCCGGTGCAGAAGGGGAGGATGCAGGCGGCGCATATCGCGGCTCGGAAAAACGAGCGATGCGCCGGTCTGTTCCATGCGGCGGATCAGGCGGGGCAGCAGCGTATACGGCACCATGGGCATATCCGCAGGCAGCAGGAACACCGCTTCGGCGTCGGAGACGGAAGCCAGATCCGCAAGACCGATCTGAATGGAGAGCAGCATGTCCGAAGTCGCGTACGCGCAGTTGGGAACAAAGCGCACCGGCAGGTGCGAGAGCGCGCGAACCAGCGCGTCGCCGTTTTTGCCGACAACCACCCAGACATCCTCGATGCCCGCGTCAAAAAAAGTCTGTACCGTATGCTCGATCATTGGTTTGCCGCCGATGGGAAGAAGCGGTTTGAATGCGCCCATGCGCTCCGACAGGCCGGCGGCGGCGATCAGTCCTGCAGCCTTCATAGATAACATCCCTGCCGTTAGAAAAGATATTTTCTCTTTTTCAGAATGCCAGAGGCGCTTTGAAAAGTCAATAGCGTTATTCTGAATTGGATATAACGTAAAGTGCCCGTTTCTGCCGCGTTGCGTTATCCTCAATTGCAGACAACGATGCGCCGGATGCCCGGTTTTGGGGCAATAAAACAGCGCCGCCGTTCACCGGCAGCGCATACAAACCGACCGTTGGCCGCACAAAAATTTTCAGAATTCCGGGATCGCGTCCGGAGGGCAGTTCCAGCTGTTTCGGATTCTGTGATGCTCCAGCCCCGCGTAAAACGAGCTTTCGCGCACCTGCATGGCGCATTTCGGCCCCGCCTGGAAGGAACCGTCGTCCGCAACGGAGCGGAAAGCGAGCAGCAGGCAGGTCTCCCTGTCACCATCCGAGACGCGCACAAATACCATGACGCGGCCATAGGCATCCCGCTCAAGCTCCGCCACCTCCAAAAAGGCCAGCGTCTCCCGCTCCCGCTCAAACAGAGCCGAAGCGAGCGTTTCGGCGGCTTCCCGTACCGCCGCGGTCGCTTCCGTACCGCCATAGGTCAGCATACAACATCCCCCCCGCTTTTTGTTGCAGTATAGCACAGGTGCAGCGGCAATGCAAACCGCGCGGCCGCCGCGGCCATCCACGCCGAGCTCTCGGCCAAATAAAACAACGGCATTTTGAAAAGAGCAGAAACGGGAAGCGGGCCATCGCCCGCTTCCCGTTCGTTTCAGAGATCGTCAGCGTCCTGCACCGGTTCGCCGCCATCCGCCGGACTGCCGGTATAGCTCCCCTGCACATCGGACAGGATGTCGTTGTTCCAGTCACGCCGCCCGGCTTTGGGCAGCTGCGCGGCCGCTTCGGCCGCCCGCTTTCTCACTCCCATCAGAACTGGTTCTGGTTCTGATTCTGGTTCTGCTTGTTGTTCTGCTGCTTCTGCTTCTGCTGCTGGTTCTGGTTCTGCTTGTTCTGCTTCTGCTGCTGGTTCTGGTTCTGGTAATTCTCCTCGTAAAAGCTCACCGAATTTTGCTCCTTTCCAAAGTGTGTTTGCGGCGGACAGCGTGGGCTGCGGTTCGCCACGGAATTAGTTTGCCCCCGCGCCGTCGACTCTTGCGTGCCAGTTTTGAACATTTTTTGACGGGATTTTCCGATGGCGCCGGTATGGCGCGGTTGCGCATCGCCGGATGGCGGCGTATAATAAATAGAAAACGCAATGGATCGGGGGCTTTGTATGGAGAGCTTGGCAAATGCGCATCATATCCATCTGATCGGCATCGGCGGCTGCAGCATGAGCGGTCTGGCGCGCATTTTGAAAGCGCACGGACATGTGGTCACGGGCAGCGACCGGGAGCGCACGCAGTTTACGGACAGTCTGGACGCGGCGGGCATTCCCTATTCGGTCGGCCATACGGGCGAATATCTGGACGGCGCGGATCTGGTGGTCTATTCGGCCGCCATCAAGCCGGACAATCCCGAGCGCGTGATCGCGGCGGAGCGCGGCATTCCCGAGCTCGAGCGCAGCGTGGCGCTGGGGCAGATCTCCTCCCGGTTCCATGATGTTGTCGCCATTGCCGGCTGCCACGGCAAGACCACCATCACCTCCATGCTCGCCATCATCACAGAGGCCGCGCACGCGGATGCAACCATCCATGTCGGCGGCTATGTGGATTCGCTCGGCGGCGGCGTGCGGGTCGGCAGCCGCGACCTGTTCATCACGGAGGCCTGCGAGTATGTCGAGAGCTTTCTGACGCTCTCGCCGACCATCGCGCTCATCAGCAACATCGACAACGACCATCTGGACTATTTCCATACCATGGACAACATCGTCCATGCCTTTGAAAAATTTTTGGATCGCCTGCCGCCGGACGGCACGTTCATCGGCTGCGCGGACGATCCGTTTGTGCGCGCGCTGATCGAAAAAAACGCGCACCGGACGCTGACCTACGGGCTGACCGGCGGCGATTACAGCGCCGCGGATATCGCGTACGACGCGGAGGGCACCCCGGCCTTTACCGCCGTGCGCGGCGACGAGGCGCTCGGCCGTGTGCAGCTCGGCGTTCCCGGCACGCATAACGTGCTGAACGCGCTCGGCGCGCTCGCCGTCTGCGACCAGATCGGCATCCCCTTCGACCTCTATTGCTCCGCCATCGCCGCCTTCCGCAACACGCGCCGGCGCTTTGAGTTCTATGGGGAGCGCAACGGCATCCGCGTATTCCACGACTATGGCCACCACCCGAACGAGATCCGCGCCACGCTCGAAGCGGCCGCGCGCATCCCGCACGGGCACCTCTACTGCGTGTTCCAGTGCAACAGCTATACGCGCGCACGGACGCTGTTCACCGAGCATGTCACCTGCTTTGCCGGCGCGGACGCCGTGCTCGTGCCGGACATCTACCCCGGCCGGGAGAAGGACACGGGCGCCGTCCACGCGCGCGACATGGTCGCGGCCATCAACGCCGCCGGCACAACCGCCCTCTATCTCCCCACCTTTGAAGACATCCGCAGCTGGCTTGACGAGCACGGCGAGGCCGGCGACGTCGTCGTCACCGTCGGCTCCGGCGATGTTTACCGGCAGACGAGGAAACTGCTTTGAAACTGCCCGGCTTTGCGTTCGACAACCGCATTCTCGATGCGCCGTCCGCATTCGATGCTTTGAGCGAGCCGTACTTCCACGCCGGCCAAAATGCGGTCGGCTGCCTTGTGCTCCACGGCATCGGCGGCACGCCGGCAAACGTGCGCGTCGTGGCCGATGCGCTTGCGGCGCGCGGCTGCACCGTGTATGCCCCGCTGCTGCCCGGCCACGGAACGACCGTCCGCGACCTGCAGGACTCGACCGGTAAGCAGTGGCTTGCCTGCGCGCTCGAAGGCTATGACCGGCTGCGCGCGGCCGGCTG
Organism: bacterium; assembly: GCA_029218485.1. Classification (GTDB taxonomy): domain Bacteria; phylum Bacillota; class Clostridia; order Christensenellales; family CAG-138; genus Aphodomorpha. The sequence continues at coordinate 3,818 of JAQXRK010000174.1, forward strand.
CACGCGCATCGTTCCGGTCGGCCTGTCGCTCGGCGGGATCCTCTCCGGTCTGGTCGCCGCCGGGCGAGACTGCGCCGGGCTGTGCCTGATCAGCGCGCCCATCCGCATGCGCGCCTATCTCCACGCCGCGCGTCTGCTCAGCCCGCTCCTCCCCGCCATCCGGTACCCGCAGGCCGATATCGAGCGGTGCAGGAGCAAGCTCCCCTACGGGCAGCTGTACGAGGGCTTTTCCCCCCGCAAGCTGGCCGATCTGTACCGGCTGATCCGCCACCTGCGCACCCGCCTGCCCGCCATCACCTGCCCCACGCTCGCGCTCTGGGCCAAATATGACAACAAGGTTGCCCCCGGCGCGGCGGCCGCGCTCGAGCGGGGTCTCACCCATGCGCCGCTCACCATGCGCACCATGGAGCATTCCCCGCACGGCAGCACCTACGACCCGCACGAGCGCGATCTCGTTGCGAGCCTCGTTGCGGATTTCGTCATCACCGTTGCCGGCGCCGCCGAATGCACCGCCCATTCTTGACAATCGCCGATTCTACCCACTATAATGCTTAGGTGGGTTTTGACGGACAAGCCGCAGAATCTTCCGCCGCTTCCCGCCGCGCAGCAGGATAGAGCATTCGCCTCCCACCCACGCTGAGCGGCACAGAACTCCATATGCTCCGCGCCCGTCGCCCAGCAGCATAGAGCGCACGCCTCCTAAGTGTGAGGACGGACACTCGCCTTGAGCACCACAATCCCATATAAGCGCCATTAGCTCAGCAGGATAGAGCGCACGCCTCCTAAGCGTGAGGCCACTGGTTCGAATCCAGTATGGCGCGCCAGAAAGCCCCGAAAACAGGCACTTTTTCGGGGCTTCTCTTTTTTGATCCCCTTTATTCTTACTAACGAGTACATTCGCCTTGCCTTCTTTGTAAGCTTTTCATTCCTCTTTTTCTTGCTAACAGCAGACTCTCATTTTGCCCATCTTGCTAACAGATTTCTACCATTTTGCTAACAGCAGCTAACAGGGGCTTTTCTTGCTAACGGATTCATACAGCATTTTGCGTACCACCGTTTACGATCTGCAGCATTTTGAAGAGCTGAGAAGCGAGATCCGGCGATGCGTTTAAAATTTCCATTAACGTAATCTCATTATCTTAAAAACCTTGTTCATCTAACCATGTATCAAAGGGTTTTT
>JAQXRK010000175.1 GCA_029218485.1 bacterium
GCGCCGGCGATGGCCAAACCGCTTTCGATGGCGGCCAGCTCTGCGGAGATCCAGCTCGAGATGATGGCGATGCCGGCGACCGGCGCGGCGGTCGAATCGACGATGTGCGCGAGCTTTTCCCGGCTCACGCCCTGCCGGTCGGTGATCGGGCTCATCACCGGGCCGACGATCAGCGCGTTTGCATAGTCGTCGAAGAAGAGCAGCAGGCCGAGCAGTTGAGCGGTAGCCTCCGCGCCGCGCGGGGAGCGGATGCGCCGCGAGAGCCGGTTCGCCAGCGCAAGGAAGCCGCCGGCGCGCCGGATCAGCGCCACCAGACCGCCGATCATCAGGCAGAGCAGGATGACCGAGCTGTTGAACCGATCGGAGACGACCGTGATGATGCCGTCCACCGTGCTGTTGAAAACGCTGCTCAGCCCCCGCAGCAGTCCGCCCCCGCCCAAGAGCAGAAAGCGCATCGTTTCGCCGGTGATGATCCCCGCCAGCAGGGCGGTCAGCACCTCTCTGGTCAGTATGGCGAGCACGATGGCCACGGCCGGCGGCAACAGGGAGAGCGGACCGAGCCGCATGCCGGTGTTCCTGATCGCGGCCGCCTCGTCGAGCACCGCGTTTTCGGCGGCGAGCTTTTTGGCCAATCCTCCGGAAAACCCGATCCAGAGGATGACTGCCACCAGAAGGAGCAGCAGCAATGCCCGCGGTGCAACACCGATGCGCTTCATGCCGGGCGCATCAGCGTGCCCTGTGCCCGGCGCGGTACAGCCACCATCCGGCGGCCGTTGTCAGCAGCGTGCCGATGATGAGCATCCAGCGCGGGAAACCGGGCGCTGCATCCTTGAACAGGAACACGATGGCGGTCAGCACGCAAAGCTCGCACAGCAGCATACACACCCAGATGCCCGCGTTTCCCCTGCCCCCGACGCGATAGGGGCGCTCGGTATGCGGATCCTTGTACCGCAGCCGGACGGCTGCCGGGAACATGAACAGGTACGGCAGCAGAAAGATCAGCGTACTGAAGGCCAGAATCGTCCAGAAGATGTCGTTTGCGTCGCCGGAGAGCGCGAAGTTGAGCACGATGAGCACGGTCGCAAGGACGCCCATGATCAGATACAGGTTGTCCGCCGTGCCGTATTTGCGGCTGCGGTGCCCAAGGAATTGGGAGCGCCGGTCGAGATTGGCGGCGATCAGCGCCTCGTTTGCGCCCAGCGTCCAGGAGACCATGTTGGATACGAGCGTCAGCATTGCGACCACGATGACCACATAGAAAACGGCTTTCCCGGCAGGGCCGAACACGGTGCACAGCTCCTCCAAAGCGAAGTAGAACCCATCGACCGTGTCGACATTGTCCGCCGGCACCGCGGCCAGAATGCCGAACGTGCCGAACACATACATGGCGGTGATGATCGCGCCGGAAACGACGGTCATGCGCGGAATCGTCTTGCCCGGGTTGTGTATCTGCGAGCCGATGGAGCCGATCAGCTCAAAACCCAGCAGATTGTACACGATGACCGCGATATACTGGGTCGTGTTGCCGAGGCTGGGGATGAAGCTGCTGAGGGAGAAGTCGTTCGCAAGCCCGTGCTTGATGGCATATGCAATGCCCAGAAAGCCGAACAGCAGCAGCACCGCCACCTTGCACACGGCAGCAATGCTGGAAACCGTGACCGACAGCTCCACGCCGCGGATGCCAATCCATACGATGAGCCAGCACATGAGCGTTGCGATGGCGGCGAGCACCAGATTGGGAGCGCCCGGTGCAAACGCATAGGAAAACCAGTAAGCGAAGGCGACGAATACCGCCGGCATCCAGAACGCAACGTTGACCCAGTAATACCAGCCGGTCATGACCGCCGTCCGCTCGCCGAACGCGCGGTCGACCCAGCTGCAAATGCCGCCGTCATCCGGATAGGTGCTGCCCAGCTCGCTGGAGAGAAGGCCGTAGGGGATGAAGAAGAACACGGCCGTGATGATCCAGATCGTGATGGACGAAACGCCGATGATCGCCGGCGCAACGAAGGTGTCGAGCACCAAGATGCTGCATATGGTGAAGAGAATGCTCTTCATCAGGCTTACGCTTTTCGTTTGTTCCATTGGTTACCTCCCGAACATGGTGGTCTTTCGGCCCGGCCGGGCCGGAGCGCGGCTACTGTGCCTGCTGCTGCGTGATGCAATGGATATTGCCGCCGCCGTAGACGATCTCGCGCGAATACACGCCGACCGCCTTCCGGTCGGGGAACATGGCCTGGATCTGCCGGAGCGCCAGAGCGTCGTTTTCATCGCCGTATTGCGGCACGATCACGCCGCCGTTGACGATGAGGAAATTCATATAGGAAGCGATGCAGATATCGCCGTCCTCGCGCGGAATCGTGCCCTCCACGCTGTCGATGGCAAAATCGCCCCGGATCGTGACGCGCTCCTTCGGCATGCAGAGCTTGTGTAGCTTGAGCCTGCGGCCGCGCGCATCGGTGGCCTCGGAGAGGGTTTTGTAGGCGTCCTGACATGCCTGATAGAACGGGTCGGACTTGTCCTCCGTCCAGATGCAGGCAACCTCGCCCGGGCGGATGAAGCAGGCCACATCGTCGATATGCCCGTTGGTTTCTTCCGGGTCAATGCCGTCCCGAATCCAGATGACCTTGTCCACCATGAGGTAGTCGGAGAGCATCTTCTCGATCTCCGCGCGGCTCATGTGCGGGTTGCGTCCCTCGGAGAGCAGGCACATCTCGGTTGTGAGCAGCGTGCCGTCGCCATCGACATGGATGGAACCGCCCTCCAGCACAAAGTTGGGGGTGTGGTAGGTATCCACGTTTTCGATTTCGCAGACCTTCTGCGCCACCGCGTTGTCCGCGTCCCACGGGAAGTACAGCCCGTCCACAAGACCGCCCCATGCGTTGAACTCCCAGTCCACGGCGCGCACGGCGCCCTGACTGTTCGTTAAAAAGGTGGGGCCGCAGTCCCGGATCCAGGCGTCGTTGCTGGACATTTCCACCACGCGAACCTCCGGCGGCAGAACATTTCTGGCATGCGCGTATTGCCCGTAGGAGACGCACATGGTGACCGGTTCAAACTGCGCAATGGCCTTGGCCACCTCCGTATAAGCCTTCTGTACCGGTTTGCCGCCGTCGCGCCAGTTATCGGGGCGCTCGGGCCAGAGCATCCAGATCTGTTTTTGCCGCTCAAATTCCGCGGGCATGCGGAAGCCATCCGCGCGCGGGGTGGAGTTGATTCGCTTTGCCATTTCGTTTCTCTCTCTTTCCATCGGTATTCCTCAATAGGATATCCAAAATACGCCGGGAAATTGCGGGCGCGGGCAGAAAATGCAGCGCCCGGCAGGAAAAGCGCGCTTGCCTGGAAACGCCGGCATGGAACGGGCGCATGAAGAGTTGTGTTTTCACGCTCAGGATCGTACATGTTATTTGGCAGTATCCCTTTGCACGCACGGCTCCGGCGCCGCTGCAAGCCGGGTGGCGATCACCCGAAAGCCTTGAAAAGCCATCGGATTTGTGCGCCGCGCGTCCGTCGATCGTTGAAGAAATCCATCGGGAAAAGCAGCATCTTGACAAACCGCCGCATTTGATGCACAATGAAAAATATATTTTTTTGAGGAGATGACAGGCATGCAGTACAGTCAAATGAACCACAGCCAGCTGGAAGAGGAATATGCGCGCACGAAAGCCGCATATGAGGCGTTCTGCACGCTTGGCCTTTCGCTCAATCTGGCGAGGGGAAAGCCCTCGGCGGAGCAGCTCGATCTGAGCAACGCGATGCTGCACACGCTGGACGATGAAAACTTCGTCTGCGATGGCTTCGATGTCAGAAACTATGGCGGGCTGGATGGGCTGCCGTCCTGCAAGGCGCTGTTTGCGGACATCCTGGGCGTTCGCCCGGAGAACGTGGTCATCGGCGGGAATGCTAGCCTGAACCTGATGTATGATCTGATCGCCAAAGCGTTTACGCACGGCCTCAAGGACAGCCCGCGCCCCTGGTCCAGGGAGCCGGTGGTGAAATTTCTCTGCCCGTGCCCCGGTTACGACCGCCATTTTAACCTGACGCAATCCTTTGGCGTGGAGCTCATCTCCGTTCCCCTCGGCCCGGACGGCCCCGACATGGATCAGGTGGAGCGTCTGGTGCAGGACCCTGCCGTGAAGGGCATGTGGTGCGTGCCGAAGTATTCCAACCCGGATGGGTATATCTACAGCGAGGAGACCTGCCGCCGCATTGCTGCCATGCCGACGGCTGCGCCGGACTTTGCCCTGATGTGGGATAACGCGTACTGCATCCACGAATTTGAGGGCGAGTTCGTGCCGTTTACCGAGATGCTCAGCCTGTGCGCCGAAAACGGGCACCCGGATCGGGTCTATGAGTTTGCCTCCACGTCCAAGGTCACGTTCGCGGGCGCGGGCGTTTCCTGCATTGCGGCGAGCGTCGACAACATCCGCTATCTGCTCGGCATGCTGACATTCCAGACCATTGGGTTCAACAAGCTCAATCAGCTCATGCACGTGCGCTTTTTGAAGGACAAGGCCCAAACGCTCGAGCACATGAAGCGGCAGGCGGTGCTGCTCAAGCCGCGGTTTGACGCGGTTTTCGAACAGCTCGATCGGACCGTGGCGCCCACCGGCATTGCAAACTGGAACCGGCCGCGGGGCGGCTATTTCATCAGCCTGAACGCCATGCCGGGAACGGCCAAGCGGACGCTGGCGCTGTGCAAGCAGGCGGGCGTCACGATGACCGGCGCCGGCGCGACCTTCCCGTACGGCGTGGATCCGCAGGACAGCAACATCCGCATCGCGCCCTCATATCCGACGCTGCCGGAGTTGACGAAGGCAATGGAACTGTTCTGCACATGCCTGCGCCTTGCGGCGCTGGAAAAGCTGCTGGGTCGGTGATCCGTGCGCCGCACGCTTTTGCGCGGCACAACCAGCCACGGCGCTGGCTATGTGCGGCCTTGCGCAAATAACAGTTACAGTAAGGAAGAAACCGGCGGTGCAAACGCCGGTTTTCCTGTCCCGTATTTCACCGGTGTAGGGAAAGCCGCTGTGCCGCAGCATGCTTGTCCCGCAGCCGAGCCTCCTTCGAAAAAGCCGCCTTTGCGGCGCCGATCGTACATCCGCTGCGCCGGCCGAGCAGAAAAAATACACTGAGCAAGGGGCGCAGGCCTTTCCGTCGCTGCCCGGTGCAGGCCGCGGTTCGGGGCTGTTCACAGCCGCAGCATGGGTCGATCCAAGGGCAGGACGCAATGCTTGCCGCCATGGCAGGGATGTACAGCGAGAGAACCTGCCGGTGCCGTCTGTCCATCGCGCAAAGGCCTTGTATGCGCCTGCCAGTCGATGGTATAATGCTGTTATGTTGG
>JAQXRK010000176.1 GCA_029218485.1 bacterium
GCTGCTGCTTCTGCCCGCCATCTTCACGGCCGGCACGTTTTTCCTGTGCCGCTGGGCCGGGTTGGACAGCGCGCTGCTGCTGATCGTCGGCGCGTTTACGGCGATGCCGCTCGGGATGAACCCGGTCATCTTCAGCGAAACCTATGGGCGCGACGGGGCGTTTGGCGCGGAGTGCGCATTCATCAGCTCGCTGCTCAGCCTGGCGACGCTGCCCCTGATGTTTCAATTGCAGAGCATGCTTGCGGCGCTGCTCTGACGGACACACACGGACAACAGAACGCCGCCATCGCGGAACCCCTGTGCAGGGGCCGGAGCGGCAGAATGGAGGATAGGATGAATCTGCACCCATACTTTGCCGATCTGGAAAACCGAATTGACCCGGCGGACGAGGAACGGCTCGAGAGCGAATGGCGGGCGTTCGCGGATCTGAAGCTGACGGAGGGCGCGTTTCGCACGGCGCGCACACCGCGGCCGGCCGCGATCGAATGGGAGCGCGTTTTGATCAACGACGCGCTTGAGGACGACGACCTGATGATCTATCGCGAGCTGTACAGCGTGCATGAAAAGCTGGAGAGCGGCAGCGGTGAGCTGCTGAGCGTCCGCAGCAATTACGGCACTGGCATCATCCCAACCATGCTGGGCGCGAAGCTCTTCCTCGTTCCGCGCGAGAACGATACGCTGCCCGCGCCGCATCCGCTGGAGAACGGGCAGGAGGACATCGAGCGCCTGCTCGAAAATGGCGGCCGTCAGCCGGACTTTTCCAACGGCCTTGCCGGAAAGACGTTCCGCGTGGCGGAGCGCTATTTGGAATTGGCAGCCCGCTATCCGAAGGTCAGCCGGTATGTGCATTACTACAATCCCGATTTGCAGGGGCCGCTGGCGCTGTGCGAGGCCATGTGGGGCTCGGATTTTTACTATGCGTTCTATGAGGAGCCGGAGCTCGTGCACGATGCGCTGGACTATCTGACGGATACGTTCATCGCGTTTTTGAACCGCTGGCACCGGCTGTGCCCCACGATCGATGCGGACCATTGCGTGGAATGGGGCTGCCTGCACCGCGGGCGCTGCATCATCCGCAACGACGCGGCGATGAACATCTCCGGCGAGATGTACCGCTCGTTCGCCATGCCGCGCGACGCGCGCATCATCGCGGCGTTTGGCGGCGGCATCCATTTCTGCGGCCGCGGCGACCACTATATCGAGCATGTCGGTGCGATTGACGGCATCTCGTGCGTCAACCTGTCCGAGCCGTACATGAACGACATGGAGAAGATCTACCGCAATACGATCGATAAGGGGATCATCATTTTCGGTCTGCTGCAGAGCGAGGTGGATCGCGCGCTGGGCGAGGGGCGAAACCTCCGCGGGCGCGTGAGCGCGGGCGCTTCGGCGGCGGCATGGCGGCAGGAGAAGGACTAAAAAGCAGCGGAGCGGGTACACCACGCAGGCAACGCACAGGCGCTGCGAAAATGCAACCATGCCCAAGACCGTGCCGTACGGGTACACCCGCTGCAACGCGCAGGCGCTGCGGAAATGCAGCCGGGGATGAACGGCAGAAGCGGACCGGAGAGTTTTCCGCTTCCGCTGTGATCGAAGGCGCGCAGGGCCCCTCGCACCACCCGGGGAAATGGCCGCTGTTGCCCGCCCCGGCAGCCGCATGGACGGGCACCATGGCTGCGCGATTTGCCGCTGTTGCCCGCCCCGGCAGACGCACGGGCGGGTGTTATGGCTGCGCACTTTGCCGCTGTTGCCCACCCCGACAGGCGCATGGATGGGTGTCATAGATGCGCGCTTTGCCGCTGTTGCCCGCCCCGGCAGCCGCACGGACAGGTGTCATGACCGCGCACTTTTCCCGTTTCCCGTTTGGACGCTGTCCATCAAAACCGCTTCCCTGCATACGGCTGTTATGCGGGGAGGCTTTTTTATTGGAACGGCTTGCCGCCACGCAGGAAATGTGGGATAATCGGAGCGTGCTTTTGCTGACCCGGTTCGGGCGGCGAAGGCAGCGGAGACAGGGCCTCGGCGGGAGCCTCAGGCCACAGGGACTGGGCCGGTGCGGCGCAGCCCCGCGTGCAGAACGCAAAGCGCCGTGCACGGCGCATCGAGTTTCGGGAGAAGAACATGAAAGAACTGTTGACGATTTTTTGGACCTTTTTCAAGATCGGCGCGTTTACGTTCGGCGGCGGATACGCCATGCTGCCGCTGCTGCAAAAGGACATCGTTGAGAAGCGCGGCTGGGCCACGGATGAAGAGCTGCTGGACTATTTCGCGCTGGGCCAGTGCATCCCCGGCATCATCGCGGTCAACACCGCGACGTTCATAGGGCATAAGCTGCGGGGCTTTTGGGGTGCGGTCGTCGCGCTTTTCGGCATCGTTGCGCCGTCCTTCATCATCATCTCCGTCATTGCG
>JAQXRK010000177.1 GCA_029218485.1 bacterium
CAGCAGTGGGAATCGTTTCGCCCCGCACGGGCAAGGCGCTGAGCAGGACAACCCGCTCAACCACGCGCAGCAGGGGGAAACATTTCGCCCCGCCACCCCATGCCCGCGGCGATCGTGCCCTGCACGAATCCCCCGTTTTCAAAAGCGCGGCGCGCGCTTTGGCGGCATCGGGCCGCCGCGATTTGCACGAATCCGCCCCGTTCTGCACACCGACAGGGCGGTTTTTTCTTTGGAAGGGGAGCGCGCTGCGGCGGCCGCTGTTTTTTTAGGCGCGATGCAACCGATTGGCCGTTTCTGTCGTCTATTCTTATGGATCAACCGGATCCAAACAGGAGGAAACACAATATGTATCACATGAGAAAAAACCGAATCGGCCTCGCCTTGGGGCTGATGCTGATCTGCCTGCTGCTCGCGGGCGCATGCACAACCACGCATGAGGACAAGCCCCTGACGCCTCTTGCCGATGCGGGCGCGGCGCCATCCGCCGCGGAACCGACCGAGGAGCTGACCCTGCAGCCCACGGCGGAGCCGGAAGCGGACCCCACGGCGGACCCCACAACGGAGCCCACGGCGGAACCGCTCGATGTCAACGCGATCGCCGCCCCCGTGTTCGAGGCCATGCAGGACAAGCTCATCCATGAGGGCTACCTGCTCGATATGGACGGCGACGGCGTGGAGGAGATCATCACCCGCTCCGGCAGCTGCGAGGCGGATGCCGAATTGGCCGTCTATGTCTGCGAGGCGGGCGGCGCGCGGCTCGTCGGCACCCTGTCGGGGAGCAACAGCCAGGTTCTGGCCCATGTGAACGGCGGCATGGTCGTTCACTACGGCCATATGGGCGTGGAGCAGGTCGATCTGGTCACGCTTGAGAACGGCGCGCTCCACACGACGACGCTGATTGCGCAGCAGGAGGTTGCGGAATACACCGAGTCCCCGGACTGGACGCCACTCGAGCCCTGCGCGTAACGGAGACTTCCTCCCTTACCGCGGCGAAGATGACCGGATTTCAGCGCGAACCACACAAAAAACGGCGCAGCCCCTGCAGGGCTGCGCCGTAGCTTTTATAAAACCATTTTTCTGTGGACGCGCCTGCCGGAGCCGCGCTCGCGCTTTCGAGAGGTGTTCCCTCTATGCCGCTCAGAAGAAGCAGTGCGTAAAGAACTGGTCGACCAGTATGGCCGCGCCGAGCAGCCCTGTATAGACGGCAAAGCCCCGGAGACTGCGCTTCTTGATGGCGGCGAGCATCAGCCGGATGGCAAAATAGCCGGTCAAGCCCGCCACGAGCATGCCCGCCGCGACGCACAGCCAGTCGATATTGCCGAAGCCCTCGCGCAGCGCATCCGGAATCTCGAGCACCGCGCCGCCGACGATCGACGGAATGGAGAGCAGGAAGGAGAAGTCCGCCGCCGCCTTGCGGTCCAACCCGGCAAACAGCGCGCCCGCGATCGTTGAGCCGGAGCGGGACACACCGGGCAGCACGCCGATGGCCTGCATGCCGCCGACGGCAAGCGCATCGGCCGTGCGCATGCTCCGCAGCGAGCGCTGGCGCGAGCGCGGGCGGCGGATCAGGTCGCTGGCGGTCAGAAGGCAGGCGGTGAACAGGAAGCACACGCCGAGGTAGGCGCCGCTCTCCGCCGCCTCATAAAACGCGTCGAACGGGGGCACCTTCTTGAACAGCAGCGCCACGAGCACCGTCGGCACGAGCGCGAGGATCAGGTACAGCACCGTCTTCTGAAACGGATGGCGCAGCAGCCGCCAGACCATGCGGCGGTATACGATCAGCACCGCAATCAGCGTTGCCACATGCAGCATCACCGTAAAGAACAGCGCGTTTTCCTCAACGCCGAACAGGCGCTGCAGCAGGATCAGATGTCCGCTGCTGCTCACCGGCAGGAACTCGCACAGCCCCTGCACCAGCCCGAGCAGCATTGCAATCCAGATCGTCATGGAGCATTCCCTCCCCTGTTTCCAAAATCAGTCACGGTTATTTCATCATACACGCTCTGCTTCGATTATACAATAGAACAGAGAAATTATGAGGAGAAGGTTTTATGACGGAACTTGCTTTCATCTCGCTGAAAACCATGGACGGCAAGCCGTGCGGCTTTGCGCGCCTCTCGGGCGGGTTAGCGGAGATACGCCTGCTGGAGCCGCTGGCCGGACAGGCCGCCGTGCTCACGGACGGCGGCGTGTTTTCGGGCGCTGCGGGCAGCCGCATTGCGTTCAGCGGACGGGTGTTGGCGGTTGCGCTGCACCGGGACGGGCGGCTGCTGTGCATGGGCCTGCCGCGCGGCGCGGCGATCACGCCGGATCGCATCCGCGCGCAGCTCATCCCGGAATTGACGCCCACGCCCTACCATCCGCCGCGGGAGGCGCAGGCGGAGCCGGTGCGTGAACCCGCTGAGAAACGGGCAGAGCCGATGCGCGAATCCGCTGACCCACCGGCACAGCCGACGCTTGCGGGTGCGGCAACGCGCGGGAGGGCCGAACAAGGGACACCGTCTGTGCCCCCGACGACCGCACAGGCGGCGCAGGCGCAAACCGGGAGCGCATCCGCAGCACAGAGTGCTTCCTTGACCACGGAACAGGCGGGCATGCCGGTGCGGGGATCGATTGAACCGGCTGCTGTGGAAGCGAAGTCGGAGCCGGTGCGCGAATCCGCTGACCCACCGGCACAGCCGACGCTTGCGGGTGCGGCAACGCGCGGGAGGGCCGAACAAGGGACAC
>JAQXRK010000178.1 GCA_029218485.1 bacterium
AAATACCTCTGGTAAGAAAAATGGACGAGCGTCTCATCGTTCACAAACACGATGAACGTGGGCGGCTGGATGGCTGCCTGCGTTGCATAATAGATCTTCAGCCGGCGGCCCTTATCGGACGGCGGCTCGTTGACCATGACCGCCTCGCCGACGATATCGTTGAGCGTACCCGTCGGTATCCTGCGGCAGCTCTGCTCATAGACCGAATCCGCAAGGTCGAGCACGCGGTTGACGCGCTGACCGGTTTTGGCGGACAGGAACAGCATCGGCACATAGCTCATGAACGCCAGATCGACCAGCAAATCCTTCTTGAACTTCTCGATGGTGTGCGTGTCCTTCTCCACCAAATCCCATTTGTTGACCAGCAGCACGGAGGGCTTTCCCTCCTCGTGCGCATAGCCTGCAATGCGGACATCCTGTTCGCTCAGGCCCTGGCTCGCATCGCACACGATCAGAACCACATCCGCGCGGCGCACGGCTGCCAGCGAGCGGATCACGCTATAGCGCTCAATGCTCTCGTCCTCAATGCTCCGTTTTCTGCGGATGCCGGCCGTATCCACGAGCGTATAGAAGCGGCCATGATGCTCGAACGGCGTATCGATCGAATCGCGCGTGGTGCCGGGAATATCGGAAACAATGGTGCGCTCCTCGCCGAGCAGCGCATTGATGAGGCTCGATTTGCCGACATTCGGCTTGCCCGCCACCGCAATGTTGATCCGCTTCTGCTCCTCGCCGTCCACAGCGGCCGGAAAGTCCTTCACAATGGCATCGAGCAGGTCTCCAAGGCCGAGGCCCTGTGCGGCCGAGATCGTGATCGGGTCGCCAAGGCCCAGCGAATAGAACTCGTAAGCGGAATCCTCAAACTTCTGTGCATCGACCTTGTTCACGCCGAGAACGACCGGCTTCTTGCTGCGGCGCAGCATGGAGGCGACCTCCATGTCCGCGGCGGTCATCCCCTCCCGGCCGTCGACCAGAAACAGGATCACATCCGCTGTCTCAATGGCAAGCTCCGCCTGCCGGCGCATCTGAATCGCGATCTTGTCGAGGCTTGCCGGTTCGATACCGCCGGTATCGATGAGCGTAAAGGAGTATTGCAGCCATTCGGCGTCCCCGTAAATGCGGTCGCGCGTCACGCCGGGCGTATCCTCAACAATGGCGACGCGCCGTCCGACGAGCCGGTTGAAGAGGGTGGATTTTCCCACGTTTGGGCGGCCGACAACGGCCACAAGCGGTTTCGTGCTCATAAGGATCTTCTGTCTCCCAATACAAAATCTATATGGTAAAGAGCGTTTCAATCATGTGTTCGCCGCCGGCAACCGGAAGCACCCGCACCTGCAGCGCCGAGGCAAGCTCCGGGAGCGTTACGCCATCCAGAAAGACATCCTCGCATTCCCGCAGCATATTCTGCGGGATCAGAAGCGTATCCTCCTTCAGCCTGCCCGAGAGCTGCCGGATCAGATCACCCCCGGTGATCAGGCCGGCAACATTGACATTGCCGCCGAAATACTCGTTGTGGATCGGATGCAGCGTCAGGTCGATTCCATATTGCCCGAGCACCCGATACACTTCCCGGAAGAACGGATATGCACCCTCGCCGCCCGCCATGGCCACCGCGCGCCTTTTGGGGAGCGGCTTTCGCCCGGACAGCGCGTCCAGAAACTCCCGTTCAAACAGCCGCAGCAGGCCCACGCCGTTTTCGATCTGGCCAAACTCCTCATACGCCTCATACGGCGGCAGCGGCACGCCCGCCTTGAGGTACCATTCGTCCGACAAAAACGCAAAGGCCGTTCCCTGCTCCGCTCTGGCTTTGGCGGAAAAGGCCTCGATCCGCTCGATCATGCGAAGCGCCGCCTCCGGCGTATACGCCTGCAGCTCCGTCAGGCCTTCGCGAAAGCGCGTCAATCCGACCGGGACGAGCGCAACGGACTGCGCGGCCGGGTACAGGCGGTACAGATCGGAGAGCGTCCGGTCCAGCACCTCGCCGTCATTGATGCCCGGGCAGCACACGACCTGCGCATGGAAGCGCAGCCCCGCCTCGGCAAGGCGCGTGAGCCGCTCCATGAGCCGGCCCGCCGTGCGGTTGCGCATCATCTGTGCGCGCACCTCCGGATCCGTGGCATGGATGGAGATATACAGCGGGCTGACGCGCCGGCGGAGGATGCGCTGCAACTCCTGCTCCGAAACGTTCGTCAGCGTCACATAATTGCCCATGATGAACGAGAGGCGCCAATCATCGTCCTTGACAAGCAGGCTGGAGCGCACATCGCACGGCATCTGATCGACAAAGCAAAAGATGCAGCGGTTGGCGCAGGAGCGCATTTCGCTCATCAGGCTGGTGGAAAACGCGAGGCCGAGCGGCTCGCTTTCCCGCTTGCGGATGGTAACCGTCCGCTCTTCGCCCCCATCGCCGAGCAGCGCAACGCGCAGCAATCTGGCCGCGGTCAGGTATTCATAATCGACGAGGTCCAGCACCGGCTCGCCGTTGATCGCGAGCAGATACTCCCCCTCCCGCACACCGGCACGCGCTGCGGGAGAATCGGGCTCCACCCGAACGATTCTCTGCTTTTTATCAGTACGATAATCCATATGTTTGCAGTATAACACGTTCGGTGGCCGAAAGTCAAAATACGGCAGCCGAAAGCGGGCGCATTTCTTGACGAGTTTTCGGAACATTGATAGAATAGGATTATCCTTTCGATCAGGGACGGCATATCCGGTTCCAATGGAGAAGCGCTTTCCGCTGCAATTCCGCCGTCCGTATGCTGACCGACAAATGAACCATGAATAAGGAGGGCAGACAATGACAAAAATGGTGTTGACGCCCGATCAACAGGCCATTCTTGACGGCGAAAAGGGCGAAACGCTGGCCAAGGTGATGAAGACGCTCGTCATGTACGGCGAGATCTTCGGCGCAGAGCGGATGGTGCCGGTCACCAGCCGCAACGGCCATCTGGTAACGAGTTTCGGCCTCGGCGTCATGAAACCCGTCTATGCGCTGATGGATCAGCTCATCGAGGCCGGTGCGCTTTCCGGACAGCCGTTTTCCGTCGATCCGCGGCCGCTGGATAAAAACGTGCCGGCAAACTTCCTGCAAAACATATTCTTTAAGGTCATGTACAGCAAGCAGGCCGACTACGAACAGCAGCTTCAAAAGCTCGGCCTGATTCAGGACGACGCCTTTACCTGCGCCTGCTATCTCGACGAGGTCGGAAACCAGCCGCAAAAGGGCGAATACCTGAGCTGGGCCGAAAGCAGCGCCGTCGTCTATGCCAACAGCGTTCTCGGGGCGCGCTGCAACCGCAACTCCGGCATTCTGGAGCTGTTCGGCAGCATCGTCGGCTTTGTACCCTGCTTTGGCCTGCTTACCGATGAGGGCCGCAAAGCGAGCTGGATCGTGGAAATCCGCACCACCAAGGTGCCCGAGGCGCAGGTGCTTGGCAGCGCCATCGGCATGAAGGTCATGGAGGATGTTCCCTACATCAGGGGCCTGTCCGAGTTCCTGGGCACGGAGCTGAACGACGAGGTCAAGGCCTATCTCAAGGATATGGGCGCGGCGACCGCGAGCAACGGCGCCGTCGGCCTGTACCATGTGGACAAGCTCACGCCGGAGGCTGTGGAGCAGGGCGAATTGCTCATTCTGGAGAATGCGCAGGTGTATGTGATCGACGACGCGGAGCTCGAGCGCGTAAAGGCGAACTACCCCTGCATCTGGAAGGACCCGGATGCCGAGCCGAAGCTTTGCTTTGTCGGCTGCCCGCACCTGACGCTGCAGCAGCTCATCGACTGGACGCACGCCGTGGTCGACGGGCTCCGGGCGGCCGGGCGCACCAAGGTCTGCATCCCCACGGTATTCACGACCGCGCCCGCCGTACAAAAAGCGTTTGAAGCGCTGCCGGAAGCGGAGATGCTCAAAAACGCCGGCGTCATCCTCTCCTACATCTGCCCGCTCATGTATATGAACAACCCGCTGTGCGGCAAGATGCCGGTCATCACCAATTCCAACAAGCTGCGCACCTATACCAGCAGCCGTTATTATACCAACGACGAAATTCTTGCGCGCATCACGAAGGGGGCGAACTGACATGAAGGAGTTTAAGGGCCGTCCCGTTGTTGCGGGAGAAGCAACCGCCGAAGCGCTCGTTTCGCACGGCGGTTTCAACACGCTCGCGAGCTTTCAGAAGAGCCTGATGTTCGGCGACAAAAAAGCGACCTGCTCAGACCAGAACAACCCGGACCTGTACGGCAAGCCCATGTTCGGCACGGCGCTGTGCCTGCCGCAGACGATCGGCTCCACAACGGGCGGCATGGTGCTCTATTGCGCTGCAGCGCTCGGCAAGCAGCCGGCTTGCATGCTCTTCTCCAAATCCATCGATTCGCTGGCCGCTGCGGGCGCCGTTTTGTCCGCGGTATGGACGGACGTCAGCATGCCGGTTGTCGATGGGCTGGGCGATGACTTTCTCGACTATGTACAGACCGGCATGCAGATCACGGTCAAGCCGGATGGTACGGTGTTGGTGGGGTAACCTGAAATGGAACCGGAAAAGATCCAACGCATCAACGCCCTCGCCGCCAAAGCGCGCACGCCGGAGGGATTGACGGAGGCGGAGCTTGCCGAACGGCAGGTTCTGCGGGAGGAATACATTGCCGCCTTCCGCGCCAGCATGCAGGCGCATCTGGACAATATGTATTATCTGGATGAACATGGCAACGAGCGGAAGATTGAGCGCCGCAGCGACCGGACGCATTGACCGGCTGACCGCTGCCGGTGCAGAAGCCGCCACAGCTTTGCCCGCAGCGGCAAGGCCAAAGGGCATGCACCTTTGAGGGTGGTCTTGCACGGAACCGGGCGCACCGATGCGGCGGGAGCGCACGCTGCTTCCACAGTACACAAGGAGCGGAAACGCCTTCGGCGTTTCCGCTCCTTTTCTATGGATTGCTCTGTTGGGATTACCAATCAATGTAGCGGTTCGGGGAAGCTCTCGAACACATCGATCTTGCCCAGCTCCCACGGAGATACGGAGTTCTCCGGATTCTCGAAATAATACGGATGGAGCAGGTATGCCAGCTTCTTGATCGCGGTTACGGTGCGCGGTCCGAAGCGCTTCATGAGGCTCGAGTCATAGTAATAGACGCGGCCGGTCTTCACGGCGTCCGTCGTATCAAAGCCGGG
>JAQXRK010000179.1 GCA_029218485.1 bacterium
CGGTGCGCGGGCAGGCAGTGCTGCACGATCGCATCCGGCTTGGCGAGCGCCATGACCTTGTCGTTGACCTGATACCCGGCGAACGCGGCGCGGCGCGCCTGCACCTCGGCCTCCATGCCCATGGACGCCCACACATCGGTATAGACGACGTCCGCATCGGCGATCGCTTCCTCCACGCTCTCCACGCAGGTGAAGCGGCCGGTGGGCGCGGCCCACGCCATGATGTCCGCATCCGGCTGGTACGCCTTCGGGCAGGCGATGGACACCTGCATGCCCATCTTGATGCAGCCGACGATCAGCGAGTTTGCCATGTTGTTGCCGTCGCCCACGAAGCACAGCTTGAGCCCGGCGAGCGAGCGCTTGTACTCGCGGATGGTCATCAGGTCGGCGAGCACCTGGCACGGATGCGCGTAATCGGTCAGGCCGTTCACGATCGGGATCGAGCCGTACAGGGCCAGATCCTCCACGTCGCTCTGCTTGTAGGTGCGGATCATGATGCCGTCGAGGTAGCGCGAGAGCACGCGCGCCGTGTCCTTGATCGGCTCGCCGCGGCCGAGCTGCAGGTCGTTGGCGCTCAGAAACAGCGCGCTGCCGCCGAGCTGGTACATGCCGGCCTCGAAGGAGACGCGCGTGCGCGTGGACGATTTCTGGAAGATCATGCCGAGCGTCTTGCCGGCAAGGCGGTTGTGCGGGATGCCATGCTTCTTTTCATACTTGAGCTGGTCGCCGAGGTTCAGAATCGCGGTGATCTCCTCGCTGGTGAGATCGGACAGTTTGAGCAGATGGTTCATGCTTCGATGACTCCTTTCAGAATTTCCATAGCCTCCCGCAGCAGTTCCAGCGGGATGTTGAGCGCCGGCAGCAGGCGCACCTTGTTCTTGGCGGTCAGCGCGAGCACGCCGCGCTCCATGCAGCCCTGCACGACCTCGGCCGCCGGTTTTTCAGTTTCCACGCCGAGCATGAGGCCAAGCCCCGTGACGCTCCTGACGCCCCGGACCGCCGAGAGCGTCCGGACGATATAGTCGCTGCGCTCGCGCACGCCGGCCAGCAGCGCATCGTCGATGCGGTCGAGGATGCTGATCGCGCCCGCCGCGCAGACCGGGTTGCCGCCGAACGTTGAGCCGTGATCGCCGCTCAAAAGCACATGCTCCGCGCGCGCGCCGATGAGCGCCGCGCCGATCGGCAGGCCGCCGGCGAGCCCCTTGGCGGTGGTGACGACATCCGGCTGCACGCCGTAGAGCTGGTAGGCGTACAGCGCGCCGGTGCGCCCGTTGCCGGTTTGCACCTCGTCCACCATGAACAGCGCGTCATGCTCGCGGCAGAGCGCTTCCACGCCGCGCACATAGTCCGCATCCAGCACGTTCACGCCACCCTCGCCCTGCACGAGCTCCACGAGCACGCCCGCGACGGAGCCGTCCATCAGCGCCTGCATGGCGGGCAGGTCGTTGGCCGGGGCATACAGGAACCCGTCCGGGAACGGCCCGAAGTCGCGGTGCATCGCGTCCTGACCGGTTGCCGCCAGCGTGGCGATGGTACGGCCGTGAAAGCTGTTTTTGAGCGTGATGATGTTCGGCCGCGCTGCGCCGCCGTACTTTCTGGCGATCTTGAGCGCGCACTCGTTGGCCTCCGCGCCGGAATTGCCGAAGAACACCTTCTTCATGCCGGTGCGCTCGCACAGCTTTTGGGCGAGCATGGCCTGCGGCGCGGTGAAATACTTGTTGCAGGCGTGCTGCAGTTTCCCCGCCTGCGCGGCCACGGCCGCCGCCCAGACCGGATCGGCCACGCCGAAGCTGTTGACCGCGATGCCGGTGCCGAGGTCGATATAGCGCTTGCCATCCTCGTCGTACACGAGCGAGCCGGAGCCGGAGACCAGCACCGGCCGGTAGCGGTCGTAGGTGTTGGCGACAAACGCCGCATCCATCGAACGAATATCCATCGGAAACCTCCTGAAAACGGGAACTGTAACCGGAAACTTACACCGGGAATACGAAGCGGATCAGCAGCATGTACGCCGCCGTGCCGCCGGCAATGCTGATCAGGCTGTTGCGCCTGACGGCGTGCAGCAGCGCCGTGACGGCCACGCCGCAGAGCGCCGACAGGCCGTGGCCATCGAAGGCCGGCCAGACATCCTTGAGACAGTAGACCACGAGCGCGGCCATGATCGCCGCCGGGAGCACGCGGCCGAGGTAGCGCACGGTCTCCGGCACCGGCCGCTCCCTGCCGAACAGCAGAAACGGCAGCACGCGCGTGAACAGCGTGCAGGCCGCCGTCACGAGGATGACGGGCAGGATTGCCGCGGGTGCGTTCATCGGCGCGCACCCCCTCTCTCCACCAGGCCCCGGCCGGCGACGAGCAGCGTGACCGTGAGGATGAGCGACGGCAGCAGAAACGCATCCGGCCCGAGCAGCAGCAGGAACAGCACGGAGCAGCCGCCGCCGATCAGCGCGGGAAGGCGGTTGCCCGCCTCGCGGAGCTGGTCGACCAGAATGACGGTGAACAGCGCGGTCATGGCAAAGTCGATGCCGGTCAGGTCGAACGGCAGCAGCTCGCCCAGCAGCGCGCCCAGCCCGCTGCCGAGCACCCAGTAGCACTGGTTGAGCAGCGAGATCAGCAGCATCGCGCGCTTTTCGTCCATGCCGGGCGGCGTTTTGAGCGCGCACAGCAGCGAATACGTCTCATCCGTGAGCGAGAAGATCAGGTACGGGCGGGCCTTCGTGCCGCGAAACGCTTCCACAAACGTGAGGCCGTAGAAGAAGTGGCGGCTGTTCAGCAGCAGCATCGTCACCAGAACGGTGAGGAGCCCCGCGCCGGACACGAGCAGCTCCGCCATGACGAACTGCGCGGACCCGGCATAGATCACGGCGCTCGAGAGCAGCGCCCACGGCGCGCCGTAGCCCGCACGCTCGAGCACGACGCCGAAGGCGGCGCCGAGCACCAGATAGCCCAGCAGAACGGGGATGGTTTTCACGAACGCAAAGCGCAGCGTCCGCATGGCGGTATCCTTCATGCCTTCCTTCCTCAGCAGAACATCGTACCGATGCCCTCGTTGGTCAGAATTTCAATCAAAATCGCGTGCGGTACCGTGCCGTTGAGCACGAACACCTTCTTGACCCCGCGCCGGATGGCCTCGATGCAGCACTCGATCTTCGGAATCATGCCGCCGGAGATCACGCCCTCGCGCATGAGCTGCGGCGCTTCGCTCACGCCGATGAACGGGATGAGCGAGGAGGGGTCGTCCTTGTCGCGCAGCACGCCCGCGATATCGGTCATGGAGATCAGGCACTCCGCTTTCAGCGCCGCCGCGATGCGCGCCGCGGCGGTATCGGCGTTGATGTTGTAGCTCTCGCCCTGCGACCCGACGCCGAGCGACGAGATGACCGGGATATAGCCGTTTTCCAGCACATCGAGGATCGGCTGCGGATTGACGGAGGTGATCTCCCCCACAAAGCCCAGCCGTTCGTCGAGCTGCTTGGCAGCGATCATGCCGCCATCCATGCCGGAGAGGCCGATGGCCTTGCCGCCAAGGCTCTGCAGCAGGCTGACCAGCCCCTTGTTCACCTTGCCGGAGAGCACCATCTGCACCACATCCATGGTCTCCGCGTCGGTGACGCGCAGGCCGTCGACGAAGCGGCTCTCCTTGCCGATGCGCTTGAGCAGGCCGGAGATCTCCGGGCCGCCGCCATGCACGAGCACGACCTGCACGCCGATGAGCCGCAGCAGCACGAGGTCGCCCATGACGCTGCGCTTGATCTCCTCATTGATCATGGCGTTGCCGCCGTATTTGACGACGACGATCCGCCCGGTATAGTTTTGAATGTATGGCAGCGCGTTGCAGAGCACCTCCGCCCGCTGCGCA
>JAQXRK010000180.1 GCA_029218485.1 bacterium
GGGTGGTGCCCATACAGGCGGAACAGGTAGCAAAGCATTGTGGGCATATGCACCGGCTCTCCAGCCCGCGTTCCTCCTGCACCATATATGTGCCGCATCGCTGACAGCTGCATCGCATATCCTGCTCCCCCTTTCTGTCAAAGAATTCCATGCTAAACTGCTTAGGCGGACCGGATGAATGATCCGACCCGGATCATTCGCCGGATACAGCCAGCGGCTTTAGTTACTGCTGCGCTGCGAAATGCCCTTGATCGCGGACAGTGCCCAATCGTGATCGGAGAGTGTAATGACGCTGCCGCAATACTCGCACTGGCCGCTCTGATTGATGGACAGCGGCGCACCGCAGTTCGGGCAATTGACCGTGGTCATATCCTCCTGTTGAAGCGTCTTGCGATCCTTCTGGCGGATGAGCTTCCAGTCATAGGTCATGAACAGCTCCCGTGTTTTGCTGCCGCGAACCACTTCGCCCGTCTCATCTTTGACCGTATAATCGCAGATTCTCGTGGAAAGCCGTATCACCAGAACATCGTTGTCATCCTCCTGATAATAGCGGGAAATGAAGGAATCCAACACAGCGATCCGATCCACACAATTGGTCAGCCCCTGCTGCTTCAGCTCGTCAAGCTGGCGCGCCATCTGGTTGAACAGCGCGTCGGTCATAAACGCGCGCATAGGCTTCCAGTTTTTGCTCTGCCACGCATCCTGCATCTGCACATACAGATTGCCGATCCGCTCGAGCAGCGCCGGCTCGTTAAACGCCGGATCCTTCTCCTTGAGCGCGGAGAGCGGCAAGCCGGCCGGCTCCTGCGAGGGACGATACACCTGCGCTGCCTTCTTTGTCGCCCCCTGCTTCTTGCTGCGGCTGATCACAAGCAGAATGATCACAACGATCACAATCGGCAAAAACAGATCGTCAAGGCAGCCCAAGGAAGCGCCCGCAACGGCAGCGGAACCCCAATCGCTGTCGGAACTACCCCAATCGGAGGATGAGCTCCAGTCGGAGCTTCCCCAATCGGAGCTTCCCCAATCGGAGCTTCCCCAATCGGAGCCTCCCCAGTCGCTGTCTCCGCTGAAATTGCCGGCATCAGCAAGACCTGATGCAGCGAACAGAACAAGACAACTCAGCAGTGCGCATAACAGGATAAGCGCTTTGCTCCGACGGTTCATGGTTTGTTTCCACCTCGCTCTACCAAATTCAAGGACATGATTATTATAGTACATTCACGAATTTTCGTAAATATACAATCATATCTCATTCGAATAGAGTTTATGAAAGGTTTTTGAATCGAGCTGCTCAAAAACGCTGTCCACATCAACATCCATGCAGTCAAGCAGGGCGCTGTCCGCTTCATATCGGACACAGGTGCCGCAGCTCGCGCTCAGTTTGCGCGGAACAGGGGCTAAGGCAGCCTTAGCCCCTGACCGCTGCAAGGCGCGGTGTGAACGCATTGCAGAAAGATGGGTATGAAATGTCGCGACGAATTGCGCCATGTCAGTTTTTCCTGAGCGTTAACAGATAGTCCTGTCCCTGCTCCGTCACCGTTACGCCATAACCTTGCGCAGTTGCAAATCGAGTGATGTTCTGAACAGCCGTCTGCGCATCAACCAATACTTCGAGAGAATCCGGCTTGGTCTGATTCAACGCTTTTTGCGTCATGACAACCGGAATCGGGCAAGAATAACCGCGTGCGTCTACCATTTGTTCAAGCCTCCTTCGGACGGTTAATGAGCGAAATGGCCAGCAATACTGCCAAACCGACAAATACGAACACGGCGACGGGGCCGGAGCCGATTCCGGAACCGCTGGACGCCAAGCCCAGGTTGTGGGAAATGGCAGCGCCGACAATGAAGCCCGTGATGGTGACCGCGGAATCCGTGTTTCCCTCGCCGGCAAGGATGAGCTGCCGCAGCGGGCAGCCGCCCAGCAACATGGAGCCCCATCCAACCAGCACCATACCGAGCAGGTTCCAGAGCCACTCGGTGTGCGCGATCGGCTGGTCCGCAAAGCTGAAGCCCTTGAAGTTGCCGGTCAAAACGTTGCCGATCAAAACGGCGACAATGATCGCCACAAAGCCGGAGATCAGGCGGAAGTCCTTGAACATAACGGCATCACGAATGCCGCCGACCATGCAAAGGCGGGACTGCTGCGCCAGCGCGCCAACGACCAGCGCGATGCACAGTGCAAGCAGAATGGGCGCATGCATGGAGCCGGGGCCGCTCACGCTCGACGCAATGAGGCTCTGACCAAAGACCAGCAGAACAAGGAGGCACACCATGAGCACCGGGAATACCAGACCTTCCAGCATGCTCTGCCGATAGGCCCTGCCCAGATTGAATCCCTGCTTCAGGAATACAATACCAATCAGAATACCAATCACAAATCCAACGAGGCCGACAACCGCGTTCAGGTCGCCGCCGCCAATACGGATCACCATGCGCAGCGGGCAGCCGAGGAACACGAGCGCGCCAATCATCACAAATACCGCGATCAGGAACCGCGTCATTGGGGATGAGCCGCCGCAGGGCCGGAACTCCTTCCGGATCAGCGAAATCACAAATGCGCCGAGCACCAGACCGATGATCTCGGGACGGATATACTGTACGATGCCCGTTGCCGTTTCAGCGGTCATGCCTGCATTCTGAAACTTCAGCGCACCAGCGATATCGCGCAGAAAACATGCAATGCAGAATCCCATGTTTTTCGGGTTGCCAAAGGCCGTCAAAACGACCGCCGCCGCACCAACGAGCAGTCCGGTCAGAAGAATCAACCAGTACCGCTTCAAAAATGATTCCTTTTTCTCCATAGCTTCCTCCCAGATTTTTTGTATATGAGCGCTCTCATATGATATAATAGCATTATTAACCGTTATATGCAAGTGAGGATAACGAAAATGTGCAATCAACATCCGATATATTTGGATCACGCAGCTACATCCGGCAAAAAGGCCCCCGGTGTTGCTGAAGCCGTCTACGAATGCCTGTCCGGGCTTTCGGCCAATGTCAACCGTTCCACCTATGCGCTGTCCTCCAGTGTGGCCATGCGCGTTCTGGAATGCAGGGAGCTGTTGGCCGATCGGTTTTCTTTCCCGGATCCATCCCATGTCGTTTTCACGCCCGGTCAGACCGCCGGTCTCAACATGGTGCTGCAGGGGTACCTTGCGCCCCATGATCACGTTCTGGTCAGCTCCATGGAACACAATGCCGTCATGCGGCCACTGCAATCGCTGGCTAAATCCATCGGCGTTGTGATCGACCGCGTCCCCTGTGCGGTAGATGGGACGCTGGAACCGGATCAAATTCTTTCTTATCTGCACCCCCGCACAAAGCTGGCGGTTTTCACGCACGCCTCCAATGTCTCCGGAACGCTGCTCCCGATTGCAGAAATCGGCACCCTGCTCAAGGCTCGCGGTATTCCTCTGGTTCTGGATGCCGCGCAGACTGCCGGCCATGTTCCGATCGATTTTCAGTCGATGCACCTCTCCGCGCTTGCCGTCCCAGCGCACAAGGGGCTTCTCGGTCCCGCCGGTCTTGGTGCTCTTCTTTTGGCGCCGGAACTGGCAACCGCCATGCATCCGCTCCTTTGCGGCGGCACCGGAAGCGCATCCGACAGTGAAATCCAGCCCGATTATATGCCCGACAAGTTTGAATCCGGGACCCTGAATCTGCCGGGCATCATGGGGATGCACGCTGCCCTGTCCTTTTTGACGCCCGACCGCATCATAGCGCTCGAGCAGGAAGAGCGTCGACTGACCGAACGGCTGGTGGCCAGCGTTTTGCAGAACAAACGCGTCCGTCTGGCGGGAGTGCCCGGTACAGAGGGACGCGTCGGTGTGGTCTCAGTGGATTGTCTGTCGATGGATAACGCGGAAGTGGCATATCGATTGGAGGAGGAATACGGCGTCTGCACGCGGTGTGGCCTGCACTGTGCCCCCAGCGCGCACCGCACACTTGGCACATTTCCGCAGGGAACCGTCCGCTTCTCGATCGGTTACGGAACCACCGATGAAGAAGTCGACACCGCCGTATCGGCTCTCCTTCAAATTGTCAGCGCAGGATAATCCGCTTCTCCTGCGGCTTTGTGAGCGTCCCGATGCGTTGCGCGCTTGGGACGTTTTCTTTTAGCATCTCCAGGAGTTTGTCTGCATCCTCAGGATGAACGGCCATCAGCAGACCGCCCGCCGTTTGCGGGTCGTAGAGCACATCCTGCACCGCGAGCGCGACGTTTCCGGCATCCACATGCTCCTCAACATACGAACGGTTGCGGTACATTCCCTCCGGCAAAACGCCCAGCTCCGCAAACGAGAGCGCTTCCGGGATGATATCGATCGCGTTTGTGTCCAACACCGCCGTCAGGTTGGAGCCCTGCGCCATCTCATACAAATGCCCCATCATGCCGAATCCGGTCACATCCGTGCAGGCATGCGTGCGGAACTGCACCATACAATCGCGGGCCGATTTGTTGAGCGTCGTCATCAGCTTTTTGGCCAGCGCCGCACCCTCCTCGCTGAGCAGATCCGCTTTGTGCGCCGTCGTCAGAATGCCGATACCCAGCGGCTTTGTGAACAGGAGTACATCCCCCTCATGCGCTCCGCTATTGGTCAGTATCTTGTCAGGGTGCACAAATCCCGTCACGGACAATCCGTATTTGGGCTCATCGTCCAAAATGCTGTGCCCGCCGGTGATCAGCGCACCGGCCTCATATACCTTGTCATATCCTCCCCGAAGCAGGTCATGCACCGCCTCCTTGGGCATGTTGGCCGGAATACAGAGGATGTTCAGCGCCAGCTTCGGCTCGCCACCCATTGCATATACGTCCGACAGCGCATTTGTCGCCGCGATCTGGCCAAAGGTGTAGGGGTCATCGACGATAGGCGGAAAGAAATCCAGCGTTTGCACCAGCGCAAGATCCTCGCTTACCTGATAGACGGAAGCATCATCGGATTTATCAAATCCCACCAGCAACTTTGGATCCGTATGCACGCGAATGCCGTCGAGCAGGCTTGCCAGAACACCCGCCCCGACCTTTGCTCCACAACCGGCGCATTTGGCCAGCTTGGTCAGTTTCATATCCTGTTCCATTCAATTCCCCTCCTGCTTCTTACTAAAATACAGAATTGCTTCCAAAACACCGCCAGCAATACTCAGCGCCTTATCCGATACCGTAAAGCAATGCTCAAGCTTGCATCGCGGATCGACATCACCGCTCTTCATGCCCGCATACACGGGCGTGCCATCCGGCAGAATCCCGCGCAATGTTCCGCGGATCGCGCTGCGAACCGGCTCTTCATCCACGTATGCACAGATATCATTTGCCTCGATCAAATCTCCGATCGCATGGACCGCACGGAAGGTCCCGGCGCAGGGTGCCCGCAGAATACGCTCAATGGTAAATCCGCCGATATTGCCCGGAATTCCGGTATTCTCGATCGCGCTGCCCTGATAATAGGCGCGGCCGAGCGTATGTCCGCGCATGGTTTCAACAACGGCATGGCAATCCACTCCCGCTGTAAACCCTGGCCCGAGGCCAATCACAATCGGTGCATCCGTCAGCCTTGTACCGAGGTTTTGCTTTGCAAGGATCGCGTCGACCACAACATCGGGCCGCAGCGCCTCCCTGCATTCAGCCTTCTCATCAGCGAGCACAGGGATCTGGCCGGCTTCCAGTATCCGTCTTGCTTCGGACACATCCTTCGCCCTGCATGCGGAAATACCCTCCACCTGCATGCTGCCCTTCGGTATTGCCTCTGAAAAGCTGACCGTCCGCCGAATGGCGGTAGGCTGCGGTAAATCGGTCATGACGACCGAAAAGCCGCTCCTGTACAGCCGACAGGCCACACCGCTGGCCAAATCGCCCGCACCCTTAATCAGTACCAACATATTGGTCCTCCCCCTTGAATGAAGTACATATGACACGCTCAGCCAAAGACTGCGGGATATGCGCCGCGATTTCCGTCGCCAACTGCACGCGTTCCCTATTGTCCGCCTTGTTCAAAACAATGCTGAACCGCATTTCGCGCTCCACAGCTTTTCTGAGTCCGTTTTCATGGTGAAGGATGATCGCGACATCCCGTGGGGTGATGATATGATCCTCAGTCGTATGCAACAGCGCAGCATACCGTTCGGGCCGGAACGCGGTCTTCGAAATCGGCTGACCAACGCCATCGAGACCCGCAACCGCCAGAACCAGCCGCGCCTCCTTTGGGATGACCGGTTCATGCGACGCCGGCGCTTTCAACGGCAAACGCTTTGCACCATCCGATTCCACCAACACATAATCGGCCAGATGTGTGAGCTTTTCCATCGGCATCTCGCAGGCGCACAGCTTGCCGGATGGCGCCGGTGCGGCAACACAGACCGGCCGGGCGGGATGATCCAAAAATGCGCGCTCCACTTTCGCCGCTGTCGGGTTCAGCAGAACCGGCACCCAATCGGGCACCCAAATATGCGTGGTAGTGGTGATCAGGACGCGTGCACGCTCTGCAAGCTCTTCGGCAAGCGACTGCATGATGGTTGTCTTGCCACCCCCGCCAACGATCGCCGTCACTCCATACGGCACCTGCAAAGCCGCTGCGATGGAACCGGGCGAAACGAATGTGACCTGCATACGTTCTCCTCCGTTATCCTGAATTAAGGATAACACCAGCGCTATTGTTTGTCAAACCTCGGCGGCATCAAAGCGTGTGCACGTGTCCTCTCTCCTTGTTCAGGCGGTTGTCTCCGCCGGTTGTCCCACCCTGTAGGATTGCGGATTTCGATTTTGGGGTATCAAAAAACGCTCCGTTGCGCGTCATTTATGGATTACCCAACCGCCTTGCTGCTCATGCTCCTGTCGAGTCTGAGCACCTGTATGCGTTCATTCTGCCCCAGCAGGCCGGTCTTGTTGAAACAATTGTGGTACACCCCCCCGCTGCCGGCGCAGCCTGCTGCTCTCAGCCGTGAAGTCATCTTCCAGATCGGCCGCTCATCAGCGCGCGGTTTGGTATTCAATCTCTCAGCCGCAAAAACAAACAAACCTGCGCATAGATCAACAGATCCACGCACTGGTCGGGGAAACAACACGCATAGTCGCAGGCGTTACGGTTCCAGCATCAGAACGCCTGCGCAAAACGAGTGCTTTATAAATCGCATTTTTGGAAAGGCGGCTTTCCACTCGTCATAAACAAAATAGATTTCATCATCATCCCATTCCTCGCCGGCCTGATCCCGGCACGCCTCCAGCTGCGCCCGCGTTTCGAAGGCGACATCGCCGATGAGAAGGCAGCCATCCGGGCGCAGCAGCGACAGAACGGATGCGATCAGTTCGCGCTTTTGCGCATCGCTCAGATGGTGCAGGGAATAGGTTGCAATGGCCAGATCGTACCTCATGTTTTGCAACGGTTTACAAAGCCCCTTGGAAAAATCGCCTGCGTACAGACATGCGCCGGGCATCTTTTCAGCGGCGAGACGAAGCATCTGCTCTGAAAAATCCTGCCCATAGATTTGGCAGCCCTGCGCATACAGTTTCGTTGTCAGCGTTCCTGTGCCGAATCCAATATCCAGAATGACCGAGCAGCCCTTCTCCACGGCAAACCGGTAGATACTGCTCAATACGCTTGTATAGCCCGCAAAGGGATATTCGTCCTGTTCATCGGATGCGCTGACCGTTTCATCGTATGCATTTGCCCACAGGTCAAATCCGGCATGATCCAGCATCCATCATCCCTCCTGTCGTTCCCGCTCAAACGATATCCATCGTCTGGCATTGCATTTCATAAACAGAACCTCTTTTGCCCATTGGCAAAAGAGGTTCTCATGTGGTACACCCTCAGGGGCTCGAACCCTGGACACCCTGATTAAGAGTCAGGTGCTCTACCAACTGAGCTAAGGGTGCTTGTACGAATAGAGTGGCGGGAGCCGGCTGCTATTCTTGTGAAATCCAAGTGGAGCAGGTAACGGGACTCGAACCCGTGATCTCAGCTTGGAAGGCTAATGTGTTACCGCTACACTATACCTGCAAATCTGGAGCGGGAGACGGGGCTCGAACCCGCCACCTCAGCCTTGGCAAGGCTGCGCTCTACCAAATGAGCTACTCCCGCAAACTTATTCTCTCTGCGCAACCAAATTGGTGCGGGCGAAGAGACTTGAACTCATACGCCTGTCGGCACCAGAACCTAAATCTGGCGCGTCTGCCAATTCCGCCACGCCCGCACATCATTGACCGAGCATCTTTGGTGACCCGTCGGAGATTCGAACTCCGGACACCTTGATTAAAAGTCAAGTGCTCTACCGACTGAGCTAACGGGTCAGGTTGGCTGGGGTGGCAGGATTTGAACCTACGAATGACGGAGTCAAAGTCCGTTGCCTTAGCCACTTGGCTACACCCCAACATGTTGGAAAGCAAAATGGGGTGAGTAGTGGGACTCGAACCCACGACCTCCTGGGCCACAACCAGGCACTCTAACCAACTGAGCTATACCCACCATGCTCTCCTGCTCGGAGAAACGGACGAACTCCACCGAATCCAGCTTGCCCGACACCCCCTCGGTCGCCCTTGGAGGTGCCGTGGCACTTGGCGCGCCCGCAGGGATTCGAACCCGGGACCTACGGCTTAGAAGGCCGTTGCTCTATCCTGCTGAGCTACAGGCGCAGGTCAGAGAGTTCCGAAGAGTTATTATAGCGGACTTACCCTATTTTGTCAATGCGCTGCAAAAACTTTTTCAGCTTTTTCCGCAGCATTTTTTGTACTTCTTGCCGCTTCCGCACGGACAGGGGTCGTTCCTGCCGACCGAAACCTCCTTCACGAAGGTCTGGGAAGACCGATATTCCTTCGTGATCTCATGTCTGCGCTCCACGCTCAGGCGCTCATCCCATTCCGGCAGGCCGTACAGCCAACTAGCCTTCGCCGCCAGCATGTTATAATACAGCTTCTCCAGATCGATTTCCAGATGCAGTTCAGACGCTTCCGTGAGCGCATCAAGATCCAACTCCTGCGTCAGGCTCGTGTTGATGCCGTCGAGAAATCCGCAGAAAACGACCGGCTCCATTGAAAACTCTGCCGCAAGTTCAGAAAGCGTTCCATCGTAAACGGTCTGTCCGGAAGCAAGAATCTTCCGATAGTTGTTCGTTTCCGCCTCAAAATACGCTTCCCAATACTTTTGCTGTTCGGTTTCCGAACGCTGTTGTTCAGCCGCTGCCAGCCAATCTGCATACAAAGCCATTGCTTTTCCTCCCATTCCTTACACAATTGTATAATTTAGCACATTTTGTTATGGGATGCAACCGTTTTTGCAATATCCGTATTCCACAGCAGCTTCGCACCCTCTCCGGTATCGGTATAATAGCGCGGGCGAAACCCGTTCTGTACAAAACCCAGCTGCGTGTACAATGTTTGTGCCGGGAGATTGGACTCTCGAACTTCCAGCGTCATGCTGGTGGCGCCGCGTGCAATCGCACGCTCCATCAATTGCAGCATCAGTGCCCGCGCAATGCCATTGCGTCGAAAATCCGGCATCACAGCAATGTTGGTGACATGCGCTTCATCATACAGAACCCACATGCCGCCATATCCGGCCACAATACCGTTGCATTCCGCCAAGAGATACACGGCAATGTCGTTACGCAATTCGCCCATCAGGGAGAGCTTGGACCACGGCGTTCGAAAACAGGCGCATTCAATCTCATGCACGCGGCCGACATCCGCCTTGCGCATCTCACGAAAGGCCACGTTCATTCTTGCCCTCCTGCAAGGCGCTCCGCCTGCGACGGGCGCAGGTAAAGCGGCCTCGCCTCCTGCAAGGCAATGTCCCGGCAGGCAAGCGCAGCAAGTCCAAGCGCCGCCGCATCCGGATATACCTTGGATTGACACACCGGAAGGACGTCTCCGACAAAAGTACAATCCGCCGGCAGCGAATGCAAATAGGGTCCCAATGTCACCGCTTTTGGCGACTCTATGCAAATACCGTTTTCAAATCTTGCCGCATAGGCGTTCCCGTTTCGCGCATCGATGAGCGCGCAGACCTGTCCATTCTCTCCTAAGAGCGGCTGACTGAGCACGCGCAGCGAGTCCACGGCGATGACCGGCTTTTGCAGCGCATAGGCAAATGCATTTGCAATGCAGACGCCGATGCGCACGCCCGTGAAGGAACCCGGTCCGGCATCAACGGCCAATGCATCGATGCGGCTCAAATCGATCTGCTGCTGTGCAAGCAATTCTTTGATTGCGGGCAAAACCGTTTCGGCGTGCTTTTTCTCCGCATCGCATTGCAGAACGCCGAGAACCGCTTCATCCTCCAGCAGCGCAACGGATGCAACACAAGCCGTTGTTTCCAATGCCAGTATGATCATAGCTTTTCCAATATCCTC
>JAQXRK010000181.1 GCA_029218485.1 bacterium
TCTGCACGCGGATTTCAATGGGTTTTACGCCTCCGTGGCCTGCCTGCTGGACCCGGCGCTGCGCGGCAGGCCGGTGGCGGTTGCGGGCGATCCGGCGGCGCGCCACGGCATCATTCTCGCCAAGAACGAGACGGCCAAGCGCTTTGGCGTCAAAACGGGAGAGGCCATCTGGCAGGCGCGCCGGAAGTGCCCGGCGCTCGTCACCGTCAAGCCGGATTTTCCGGCATATCAGCGCTTTTCCCGCCTCGGCAGGGAGATATACGCCGAATATTCCGACCGGGTTGAGGCGTTTGGCCTCGATGAAAACTGGATCGATGTGACGGCGATCACGAACGATTTTACCGACGCCCGCCGCATCGCCGATGAGATCCGCCTGCGCGTGCGAGACGAGCTTGGCATCACCGTTTCGATCGGCGTTGCGCCGAACAAGGTGTTTGCAAAGCTGGGGTCGGATATGAAAAAGCCGGACGCGGTGACGCTCATCACACCGCAGAACTATCGCGAAAAGGTCTGGCCGCTGCCGGCCTCGGACTTGCTGTATATCGGCCGGGCCACGGCGGAAAAGCTGCGCCGCATGGGGGTCGATACGATCGGCGAACTGGCTGCGATGCCCGCGTCGCTGCTCCGGTCGCACTTTGGCAAGGTTGGGCTGATGCTCCATGACTTTGCAAACGGCCGGGACAGCGTGCCCGTGGAGCGCATGGACGCGCAGCGGGAGGCCAAGTCCATCGGCAACGGCGTGACAACGCCGCGCGACCTCACCTGTGAGCAGGATGTGTATCTGACGATCACCATGCTGTGCGAATCGGTCGCCGCGCGGCTGCGCGCCAACGGACAGCGGGCGCGCACCGTGCATCTTTCCGTGCGGGACGCCGGCCTGTTCTCCTTCACGCGGCAGGCCAAGCTCGAAAAACCGAGCAATCTGACGATGGAGCTTGCCACGCTTGCCATGGCGCTGTTTCGGGCAAACTACCATTGGCAGACCCCGGTGCGAAGCCTGTCGGTCGGCACGTCGGAGCTGATCGGCCCGAACACGCCCGCGCAGCTCTCCCTGTTTTCGGATGAGGCGGCGCGCGACCGGCTGGCCCGTGCCGAGGCGGCGGTGGACGATATCCGGCGGCGCTTCGGCTATCACAGCATCGGCCGGGCCATCTTCCTGACCGATACGGATATCGGCGGGCTGAACCCGCGCGAGGAAAACACGATCCATCCGTCCGGCTGGCGGCGCACGATAGCGGAGGAGGAGCCATGAAGCAGTACGTTGCGGTGGAAGCAAGGTTTGATGAGGGCGGCGGGCTGAGGCCGCTGTGCATTATCTGGGAGGACGGGCGGCGGTTCCCGGTCGACCGCGTGACGGATGTGCGCCGCGCGGCCAGCCTCAAAGCCGGCGGAACGGGCCTGCGTTACCGCTGTCTGATCGGCGGCCGGGAGCGGTATCTCTACTATGAGGACCCCAAATGGTTTGTCGAAACGCAGGAAAACGCCCGCATCACGGGGTGACACGGGGGCCGAAACATGGTATGATTAGAAAAACCAAATTTTTCAAGGAGGAAAATCATGTCGAAAACCCGTCAGGAAATGGATCCGCAGCTCCAATGGCGGTTGACGGATATCTTTGAGAGCGACGCCGCGTGGGAGCAGACGCTCCTTGAGGCGCAGCAGAATGTGGGAAGGATCGAGAGCTATCGCGGCCGGCTCGGCGAGAGCGCGGACACGCTGCTCGAGCTGCTGAAGCTGCAGAGCGACACCGAGCGGAAGCTGATGCTCGCCTATACCTATGCGCATCTGCACAAGGATACCGACAATGGCAACTCCACCTATCAGGGCATGACCGACCGCGCCATGCAGGCCATCATTGCCGCGCAGGCAGCTTCCTCTTTCGTGCAGCCGGAAATCCTGTCGATTGAGCCGGAAACGCTGCGCAGCTGGTCGCAGGAGCCGCGCTTTGCGGCCTTCCGCTTCTTCCTGCAGGATCTCGACCGCCAGCGTGCGCACACGCTCAGCGCGGCGGAGGAGCGCATCCTGGCCATGGCGGAGGATCCGCTCGGCGGCGCTGACAATGCGTTCACCATGCTCTCCGATGTGGATCTGGACTTCGGAACGGTCGTGGATGAAAACGGCCAGGAGGTCAAGCTCACGCACGGCACCTACGGCCTGCTGCTCGAGAGCGCGGACCGCCGCGTCCGGCACGATGCGTTCCGCGGGCTGTACAAGGCGTATCGCAGCGTCAAAAACACCATTGCGGCGACGTATGCGGCGTCCGTCAAGGCGGATGTGTTCCGCGCCCGCGCGCGCGGATATGCCGGTTCGCTCGAGGCCGCGCTGG
Organism: bacterium; assembly: GCA_029218485.1. Taxonomy (GTDB): domain Bacteria; phylum Bacillota; class Clostridia; order Christensenellales; family CAG-138; genus Aphodomorpha. Next base: position 2,327 of record JAQXRK010000181.1, read on the forward strand.
ACGCCAACAACGTGCCGGTTGCGGTCTATGAGCAGCTCATCGAGGCCGTGCATGAAAAGCTGCCCGCCCTGCAAAAATATCTGGAGCTGCGCAAGCGGATGCTGGGGCTTGACCAGCTCGAGATGTACGACCTGTACACGCCCATCGTGCCGGACTGCGCCATGCCCATGAACTATGAGGAGGCCAAGGCGCTCGTGAAGGAGGCGCTCAAGCCGCTGGGCGCGCGCTACGGCGAGCTGCTCGACGAGGCGTACAATAACCATTGGATCGATGTGTACGAGAATGCCGGCAAGACCTCCGGCGCGTTTTCCTGGGGCGTTTACGGCGTGCACCCGTTCGTGCTGCTCAACCATCAGGACAACGTGGACCATGCGTTCACGCTCGCGCACGAGCTGGGACACGCGATGCACTCGTACCACTCGAACGAGAAGCAGCCGTATGAAACCGCCGATTATAAGATCATGGTCGCGGAGGTCGCTTCCACGGTCAATGAAACGCTCATGATGCAGCATCTGCTCAGCAAGGAAACCGATCGGGTCAAGCGCGCATATCTGCTCAACCAGCAGCTTGAGAGCTACCGCACGACCTGCTTCCGCCAGACGATGTTCGCCGAGTTTGAACTCAAGGCGCACCGCATGGCCGAGAACGGCGAGCCGCTGACGGTCGAGAGCCTGAACGACGTCTATCGCAAGCTCAACGAGCTGTACTACGACGGCGTGGTCGTGGACGAGGATATCGCGAGCGAATGGATGCGCATCCCGCATTTTTACAATGCGTTCTATGTGTACCAGTATGCGACCGGCATCTGCACGGCAACGGCCCTTGCAAGGGATATCCTTGAGAACAACGGAGCCGAGCGGTATCTCGAGTTCCTCTCGAGCGGCGGCAGCGATTATCCGATCCGCCTGCTGCAGAATGCGGGCGTGGATCTGACCGACAAGAACAGCATCGTCTCGGCGCTCGAGGTGTTTGAGCGCGGCGTGGATGAGCTGTCCGAACTTTTGAAATAAGGAGAAGAAGATGGAACAGAACGAACCGGTATTCGATGCAGCGGCAGCGCGCGCCTATATTCTGGCCAAGTTCCGCGAGCAGGGCGATTTTCTTCAGCTCGACGGCGTGGATCTCGATGCAATGGTGGCAAGAGCGCAACAGGCGGAGCAGGACTATATGGAGAAGAGCGGCGTGCTCGACGGCGGCGTGTATGACGACGACGAGGCCTTTGAGCAGGTGCAGGCCGCGCTGATGGAAGCGTTTCCGGAGCACAAGATGTACGCCATGCGCTTTGCCGAGGATTACCTCGATTACAGCGAGGAATACCTCGAGGAATCCGGTCTGATCGACTGGGATTGAGGCGCAAACGGCAGTGTGAAAACAGCACGGTGTGCCGCAGCGAACGGGTTGCGGCATGCCGTGCTTTGCTGTAGAATAAAGAGCGGGCTTGGCCCATCAGCGCGCAAACCGCGAGAGCGGACGCAATGCAGGAACAAGCGGAATGCGGCATGTCCTGCGCGGCGCGCAGAGCCGGGGCGGCTCAGATGGCCGGGGATAAGGCGCCTGCGGCCGGGGCAAGGGGCATGTGAAAACCGGGAAAATAAGCGCCTTGGGCTTTGGACGCTCGCTTTGCGGGGAACGCCCGCGCGCATCTGTATGGGGACAAGGCAGGAAATGGGGAGGAATGCGTTATGCAGTATCGGATCGGCATTGACTTGGGTGGAACCGCCATCAAGGCGGGCGTCGTGGATGAGAACCATCGGATCGTCTGCCAGCATACCAGACCAACGGGGAAGGGTTTTTCAGCCATCGTGGTGGATA
>JAQXRK010000182.1 GCA_029218485.1 bacterium
GAAGATAAGAAGGAAAACTATGAAACGCGCGCCGAAATCGTGCAGGAGCTCATCGGCTATGCGCGCCAATTTGAAGCGGATCTCGGCGAGGGCGAGCACGATGTGCTGCAGGCTTTTTTGGAGACGGTCGCTCTCTTCGCCTCCACCGACGCCGTGGACGATGCCGCCGGTCAGGTTTCCATGATGACGCTGCACTGCGCCAAGGGGCTCGAATACCCCATTGTGTTCCTGACCGGCATGGAGGATGGCCTGTTCCCCTCGCAGCAATCTCGCTACGACCCGCAAAAGCTCGAGGAGGAGCGCCGGCTCTGCTATGTCGGCATTACGCGCGCGCAGAAGCGGCTCATCCTCACGCGCGCCGGGCAGCGTATGCTCTATGGACATATTGAAGCGGCCCTCCCCTCCATGTTTCTCGATGAGTTGGCCGATGTCCTGCCGGAGCGGGAGGACAAGTCGCAGCAGAGCTTTGGCCCCGGGTATTCGTGGAATGCGGAGGACTCCAGATCCGGCGCGTGGTTCGCGCCCGAACGCAGCGCGCAGCCGCGCCCGTTTGCCCGATTCGGTTCCCAAGCCTTTGGCGCGCAAACGCCCTCCAGACCGGCAGCGCCCGCAGGCGCCGCTTCCTCTCCGGTCGTACCGCGGCCGGCGCCGACGCCCGTGGCAAAACCGATCGATGTCCGCACCGGTCAGCGTGTTCTGCACAAGACCTTCGGCAAGGGGACGGTATCCGACCTCTCCGGAAGCGGCAATAATCAGATTGTTGAGATCGTATTCGATAACGGGATGACCAAGAAGTTTGCCGCGGCGTACGCGCCGATCACGGCAGCGGAGGATTAAACAGGCATGGACAGACAGCAGGAATTGACCAAGCTTCTGAACGCTTACGGAGCAGCCTACTATGAGGCGGACGCGCCGCTCGTTTCCGACGCGGAGTATGACGCGCTGTACGATGAACTGGTGCAGCTTGAACAGGAAAGCGGCGTTGTTCTGCCGGACTCCCCCACGCGCCGGGTCGGCGGTGCGCCGCAGGCCGGCTTTGCACCGCACCAGCATCTGGCGCGCCTTTGGAGCATGGATAAGGTGCGCAACGAGGCCGGCGTGCGGGACTGGGAAGCGCGCGTGCGGAAGCTCGCCGCCGGTATGGGCGAACCGGATTTTGCGCTCGAATACAAGTTTGACGGGCTGACGATCAACCTGACCTATGAAGGCGGCCGGCTGGTAACCGGCGCAACGCGGGGCAACGGAACGACCGGCGAAACCATCACCGAGCAGGTGCGCACCATTCGCTCTCTGCCGCAGCGCATTCCCTTTGCGGGTCGCATGGAGGTGCAGGGTGAGTGCATCATGCGCCTGTCGGTTCTCGAAGCATGGAACCGCACCGCCGACGAGCCGCTCAATAACGCGCGCAACGCGGCGGCCGGAGCGCTCAGGAACATCGACCCACAGGTGACGCGGGAGCGGATGCTCGACTGTTTCTGCTATAATGTCGGGTTTATCGAGGGCAAGACATTTCAAAACCAGCGCGAGATGCTTGATTTTCTCAGGGACAACGGCTTCCCCGTGAGCCCCTACATCCGCTACTGCGCCGGTACGGACGAGCTGCTCGCCGAAATCCGCGAGGCTGAAAAGACGCGCGGCACGCTGGACTTTCTGATCGACGGCATGGTCATCAAGGTGACGGACTTCTCCATCCGCGACCAGCTCGGAGAAACCGAAAAATTCCCGCGCTGGGCGATTGCTTTCAAATTTGCCGCCGAGGAAACGACCGCCGTGGTGGAGGATGTGACATGGGAGGTCGGGCGCACGGGGAAGCTGACACCGCTTGCGCACCTGACGCCCGTTGAGCTGGCAGGCGCCACGATCCGCCGGGCGACGCTGAACAACTATGATGACATTCAGCGCAAGCGCGTCGGCATCGGTTCGCGCGTATTCATCCGCAGAAGCAACGATGTGATCCCGGAAATCCTCGGGAGCGTTCCCGACGATACGCCGCTGCGGGCTGTGGAACGGCCGGTTCGCTGTCCCAAGTGCGGCGCGCATGTGGAGCAGCGCGGTGCGCATCTCTTTTGCACCAATTCCCTCTCCTGCCGTCCGCAGATCGTTGGCCGCATCGCGCACTACGCCTCGCGGGATGCGATGGATGTGGAGACGCTCAGCGGAAAAACCGCCGAGCAGTTGGTGGAGGCCTTCGGGATTGCGACGATCCCCGAGCTGTACGAACTGACCGTGGACAGGCTGGTTCCGCTCGAACGTTTTGGGCAGAAGAAAGCGCAGAATCTCATCGACGCTCTGGAGCAGAGCAAGCACCGGCCGCTCGGTGCATTCCTGTTTGCGCTCGGGATACCCAATGTCGGCATAAAGACCGCGCGCGATCTCGCCAAACGCTTCGGCACGCTCGAGGCCGTGCGCTCGGCTTCGCTCGAAGCGCTGCTCTCCATTGACGATGTCGGCGATATCGTTGCAAGGAGCGTCCTCGACTTTTTCCAGGACCCCTCGATTGCCGCACAGGTGGACGCACTGCTCCGGCACGGCGTCGACCCGCAGGCGGAAATCTCCGCCGGTTCAGGCCTGCCGCTGACCGGAAAAACCGTTGTCGTGACCGGAACGCTCCCCACCATGGGCCGGCGCGAGGCGGAAGCGCTGATCGAACGGATGGGCGGAAAGGCCTCCGGAAGCGTCAGCAAAAAGACAGATTTTGTTCTGGCCGGAGAAAACGCAGGCAGCAAGCTGGACAAAGCGCTCACGCTTGGCATCCCCGTGCTGGACGAAGCGGCGTTTCTGCAACTGATTGGAGAATGAACCTATGCGACTTGGAAAACTGGACAACGATACACTGGAACGGATTGTGCTGAGCAAGTTCCAAAAAACACGGCCCGAATCGCTGCGCGCCCCCGAAATCGGTGAGGACTGCGCGTGGCTCGATCTCGGAACGGATCTGGCCGTGCTCTCCTGCGACCCCATTACCTCGGCCTCCATCGCGCACCTCGGGCGGCTGACGGTACACGTCAACTGCAACGACGCCGCAGCTGCCGGTGCGGAACCGGTTGGGCTGCTCGTCACCCTTTTGGCGCCGCCGAGCCTCACGGAGGAGCAGATCGGCCGCATTGCAGATGATCTTGCAGCAGCGGCAGCGCTCGCAAACGTCGACATTCTCGGCGGCCATACGGAGGTTACGGACGCCGTTACGCGGCCGATCACCAACGCGGCGGTGGTTGCCCGCTGCCCCCGCGGACAGCTGATGCGCGGCATGCGGGCGGGCGACGATATCGTGATGACGAAGTGGGCGGGTCTCGAGGGCACGTCCATCATCGCGGAGGATTTTCCTGCGCTGGCCGGCCGGCTGAGCGAAGCACAGCGGGATTCTGCGCGCGCGCTTCAGCACCAACTGAGCGTGACAGCTGAGGGCCGGTTCGGGGCGATGCACGGGGCGACGGCCATGCACGACGTTACGGAGGGCGGCGTGCTCGGCGCATGCTGGGAGATGGCGCATCTGGCCGGCTGCGGCATGCGGATCGATGTTGACGCGATCCCCGTTTTGACGGAAACGCGCGCGCTGTGCGAAGCTGCCGGGATCGATCCGCTTCGGCTGATCAGCAGCGGGAGCCTGCTCATCGCATGCCCCGACGGCGCCGCCATGGCGGAAGGTCTAAGCGCCATCGGCATTCCGGCGGCGGTGATCGCAAAAGCGGTAGAGGGCGAGGTGCGACAGGCCAATGGTTTGATCGTGGAGCCTCCCGAAGCGGATGAATTGTACCGCTTGTTTCCATAAGCGATTTATGGTATGATAATTTGTCAGTGTTTGCAAGGAGGGAATGTATGCACAGTATGACCGGCTATGGCAGGGGATCTGCCATGCATGATGGACGCGAAATCACGGTGGAGTTCAAATCGGTGAACCACCGCTATCTCGATATTTCCATGCGCCTTCCCCGCCACCTTGCGTTTCTTGAGGATACGCTTCGTCAGCTGCTGTCCGCCCATCTCTCGCGCGGGCATGTCGACGTGTTCGTCAACTACCGCAACACCCGCTCCGACGCACGCACGGTGCATATCGACACGGCGCTGCTGGGCGCGTATCTGACGGCGGCGCAGCAGGCTTCGGAACAGTTTGGCCTGCACAACGACATCGGTCTGAACGCCGCGCTGCGGCTGCCGGATGTTGCCGAAATCTGCGAGGCGGACGAGGACCGCGACGCGGTGACAGCGCTCTGTTTTGAGGCCGGCACGATCGCGGTGACCGAGCTCAAGCAGATGCGGCTGCTGGAGGGCGAACGGCTCAAAGCCGATCTGTCCATGCGCACCGATACGGTGCTCTCCCTGGCCGAACAGGTCGCTGCGCGCGCGCCGCTGGTGATTGAAGAATACCGGCAAAAGCTCAACGACCGGATTGAGCAGCTGCTCCAGACGACCGAGATCGACCGGGCGCGGTTGGCAACCGAGGTGGCGCTGTTTGCAGACCGGGCGAGCATCGACGAGGAGATCGTGCGGCTCCGCAGCCATGTCGCGCAGATGCGGCTGCTGATGGCCGACCCGGAACCGGTGGGCAGAAAGCTGGACTTTGTGGTGCAGGAGATGAACCGCGAGTTCAACACCATCGGCAGCAAAGCCAACGACGGCACGCTGACCAACTGTGTGCTCTCCGGCAAAAATGAGATCGAAAAAATACGGGAACAGGTGCAGAACATCGAATGAAGTACAATGGAACCGGGCTCCGACTCGTCAATATCGGATTTGGTAACATCGTCTCCGCAGACCGGCTGATCGCGATTGTGAGTCCGGAGAGCGCACCGATCAAGCGCATCATACAGGAAGCGCGGGAGGTCGGCCACCTGATCGACGCCACCTGCGGCAGGCGCACGCGCGCAGTGGTCATTACCGACAGCGATCATGTGATTCTCTCGGCGATCCAGCCGGAAACCATTGCCAACCGTCTCGATACCCCTGCCAGCGATTATGTCCCGGATGGGGATGAAACCAACAGCTGAACTACTTTCGGAGGAATATGGAATGAATCAGCACCACCGCAAGGGATTGCTTCTCGTCGTTTCCGGCCCTGCCGGCGTTGGAAAGGGCACGATCGACCGCGTACTGCTCGAGCGCAATACGAACATGCGTCTTTCGGTTTCCGCTACGACCCGCGCGCCGCGGCCCGGGGAGATCGACGGTGTGCATTACTTCTTCATCTCGGACGACAAGTTCAAAGAGATGGTGGAAAACAACGAGTTTCTTGAATACATGCATGTGTTCAACCTGCACTACTACGGCACCCCGCGCAGTTTCGTGGAAGAAGAGATCGCGATGGGGCATGATGTGCTGCTTGAGATCGATGTGCAGGGCGCGATGCGCGTGCGCGAGGCCTATCCGGGCGCGGTTCTCGTCTTTATTGCCCCGCCCTCCATGGGCAAGCTCAAATCCCGGCTTGTGGGGCGCGGAACGGAAACGCCGGAGGTGATCGAGCGGCGCTTCCAAACGGCGTTCTCGGAACTGGAGTACATGAAGAAATATGATTATATCGTTGTAAACGATGTGCTCGATGTTGCCATCAGCCATATGGAGCACATTATCGATGCGGAGAAATGCCGCAGCGAACGGAACGATGAACTTGTGAATAAGCTGTTGGGAGGAAACAACTGATATGATGAATCAACCGCTGAACGATCTGATCAAGAAGGCCGGATGCCGCTATATGCTTGTGACCGCCGTTGCGCAGCGCGCCCGGCAGCTGCAGGCCAATCCGGAAAAGCTCGGAGACCGCAAGCCGGTTACCGTCGCCGTTGAGGAATTGTACCACGATGAGCTGACGCTCGAATACCCGAAGGAGTATACACAGCAGGGATAAATTCCGCCGGACGATGAATCTGGTACGAGGCATATGGACGATGCGGCAAGCATTGTCCATATGCTGCGCTCTGAGCCCGCTTGCGGGCTATTGTGTGTTTTGGGAAGATTGCATGCTGTTGTGCCGGAGGGGAGGTTATCGGCGTGTATGCACAGGTTTTGATCGATATCGCGCACGCCGAGGTGGATCGGTTGTTCACCTACCGTATCCCCGATGGGCTATCCATCTCCCCCGGTATGCACGTTCTTGTACCCTTTGGACGGGGCGATGCAAAGAAAGAGGGGTTTGTGATCCGCATTGCGGACGCGCCGGACGGCGTTGGCCCCTATAAGGACGTCATCCGCGCGCTGGAGCCCTACCCCATTCTTCTGCCGGATCAGCTTGAGCTGGCGGGCTGGATGCAGCGCAGCTACAACTGCCTGCTGGTCGACGCCGTGCGGCTGATGATTCCCGCCCAGATGCGCGGCGGCCGCGTGCACGAAAAGGTCGAGCGGACGATCATGCTTGCGCCCGATCTGGATGTGCAGGCGGCGCTGGACTCCCTTTGCGACAAGACCGGGCGCGTGCGCGCGCCGAAGCAGCATGAAGTGCTCTCGCTGCTCATCAAGACGGGGCTGGAAATGTCAATCGCGGATGTGAACGCCTTCATTCCGCATGCCTCCGCTGCCATTGCCGCGCTGACGCAGCGCGGATACATCGTGGAGGGCGGCCATGTCACTTTTCGCCGGCCGAACCAGGAAACGGCCCCCTGCGAACGCCCGGTTGTGCCAACCGAAGCGCAGCGTGCGGCGGTTGACGCCGTTGTCGGCGCGCTCGACGCCGGCACAGGCGAAACCTTTTTGCTGCACGGTGTGACCGGAAGCGGAAAAACCGAGGTCTATATGCGCTGTATTGAGCGCTGCATCCGCTCCGGCAAGCAGGCGATCATGCTGGTGCCGGAAATCGCGCTCACGCCGCAGACGGTCGGCCGGTTCCGGGCGCGGTTTTCGGACGATATCGCGGTTCTCCACAGCCGGTTGAGCGCCGGCGAACGGTTCGATGAGTGGCGGCGCATTCGGCTCGGGCGGGCAAAGGTCGTGGTTGGCGCCCGCAGCGCCGTGTTTGCGCCGGTTGAACGGCTCGGCCTCATCATCATCGACGAGGAGCACGAGGGCAGCTACCAGAGCGAGATCACGCCGCGGTACCACGCGGTCGAGGTGGCGCTGCACCGCTCGGCTTCCATGGGTGCGCCGCTGCTGCTCGGCAGCGCGACCCCCTCCCTGCTCTCCTATTTTCGGGCGACGACCGGTCGCTACCGGCTGCTGGAGCTGCCGGAGCGCGTGATGCACCGCGCGCTGCCCGAGGTCGAGATCGTCGATATGCGGGAGGAGTTTCTGGCCGGCAATAACGGCATCTTTTCCGGACGGCTGGTGGCGAGGCTGCGCGCCTGTCTGGAGAGCGGCAAGCAGGCCATGCTGTTTTTAAACCGCCGCGGATACTCGACCTTCGTCTCCTGCCGCGCCTGCGGTGCGGTGATCCAATGCCCGAATTGTGATATCTCCATGACATATCACAAGGCGGAACAGCGGCTCAAATGCCACTTTTGCGGCGCCAGCGCGCCCGTGCCAACCCGCTGCCCTGTCTGTGGGAAGCCGTTTATCAAGTATTTCGGCATCGGCACCGAGCAGGTCGAGGATCAGCTCAACGCGCTGTTTCCCGGGGTCAAGGCGCTGCGCATGGATACGGACACCATGCGAAGGAAGGATTCGCACGCGAAAATGCTCTCCACTTTCGCATCCGGCGAGGCGCAGGTGCTCATCGGCACACAGATGATCGCAAAAGGGCATGATTTTCCGAATGTCACGCTCGTGGGCGTTGTCGCTGCCGACGCGACGCTGTGTATCCCGGATTACCGCAGCACCGAGCGAACCTTCCAGCTTCTGACACAGGTTTCCGGCCGCGCCGGCCGGGACGAGAGCCCCGGCACCGTGGTGGTGCAGACCTACATGCCGAACCATCCGGCGATCCGCTTTGCAAAAGAGCACGATTATGCCGGCTTCTTCCGCTACGAGCTTGCGGAACGGCGCAAGGCGCTCTTCCCTCCCTACTCGCTCTTCCTGCGCATACTGTTCTCCGGCCCGGATGAGGATGCGCTGCAGGACGCCGGAGACCGGTATGCCACGGCGTTGGAAACGGAAATCCGGGCGCTGCTCGGCCAGGAGGGAGCGCAGGACCTGCTGCTCATGACCGCATCGCCGGCGCCGATCCGCCGGAAGCAGGGCAATTATCGATACCAGATCCTGATCAAGCTGCTGCGCACCAAGCGCACCTCTTCGGTCATCCGTCTGGTCTATGCCTTCGCGGCGGCGCACCGCAACGAGCTGTTTGCGCTGCTGGAGGTAAATCCACAGGATATGTTTTAAGGAATACAGTATGAAAAAGACTGCGAAAAAGAAGGTGAACTGGAAGCTCATCGGTGAGCTTGCCTCCGGGTGCCGGCGACAGCTTGTGCTCGGTGTGGTCTGCGTTTTTCTGGCGATCTGCGCGTCCTATGCCATCCCGTTTGTCACCAGCTTTACGCTGGACTTTGTGATCAAGGGGGATACGGCCGGACTGCATCTGCCCGACTTTGTGCTCCGTGCGCTCGATGCGCTCGGCGGCCGGGACTTTTTCCTGTCGCACCTGTATCTCTGCGCCATCGCGCTGATCGGCTTTACGGTGCTGAACGGCCTGTTCGTGTATCTGCGCAGGCGCGAGATCGCATATGCATCCGAGGGCGTGGCCAAGCAGCTTCGTGACAAGCTGTACCGCCATCTGGAGGATGTTCCCTACGACTACCATAAGCATGTGAGCACGGGCGATCTCATCCAGCGCTGCACATCGGACGTCAACACGATTCGCCGCTTTATCAGCGTACAGCTGATGGAGGTCGTGCGCACGGTGCTCATGATCGTGGTTGCCGTCGTGGTCATGTTCTCCATCCACCCAACGATGGCGCTCATCTCCATGGCCATGATGCCGCTGCTGACGCTCAGCTCCTTCCTCTACTTCACCTATGTGCGCCGCTTCTTTACCGAGTCGGACGAAGCGGAGGGCCGGCTTTCCACGATGCTGCAGGAAAACCTGACCGGAATCCGCGTGGTTCGCGCCTTCGGACAGCAGCAAAAGGAGCTCGACCGGTTCACAAAGATCAATCAGGAATTCCGGGACAAGACCTACCGTCTCATTCGCCTGCTCGGCTATTATTGGGGCGTTTCGGATTGCGCCGGCTATCTGCAGATCGGCTTATCGCTGGTCGCCGGCGTCCTGTTTGTTGCAAAGGGCGAGTTTACGCTCGGCAACGTGACCCTGTTTGCAACCTATACCGGTATGCTCACTTGGCCGGTTCGCCAGCTTGGGCGCATCCTCGCGGACATGGGCAAGGCCTCGGTATCGCTCGGCCGGATCGATGAAATCCTCTCCGCCCCCGTTGAGACCGAGCCCGGCAAGGCGCTCCGCCCCGATATGAACGGCGATATTGTCTTTGACCACGTCTGTTTCGGGTATGACCGGTACGACGATGTGCTCAAGGACATCAGCTTTACCGTCCACCCCGGGGAGACCATCGGCATCCTCGGCTCCACGGGTTCCGGCAAGTCCAGCCTCGTACAGCTGCTGCAGCGGCTGTACCAGACGACGGGCGGCAGCATACGCATCAACGGGACGGATATCAACGACATCGAACACGGCCATCTGCGGCGCAACATCGGCATCGTGATGCAGGAGCCGTTCCTCTACTCGCGCACGATCCTTGAGAACATCCGCATCGTCAATCCGGATGCCTCGCTCGAGGAGGTGCACGCGGTTGCGCGCATCGCATCCGTTCACGACGTCATCGAATCGTTCGAGAAGGGCTACGACACGATCGTCGGTGAGCGCGGCGTCACGCTGTCGGGCGGGCAGCAGCAGCGCGTGGCCATTGCGCGCACGCTGATGCAGAAAGCGCCCATCCTGATTTTCGACGACTCCATGAGCGCTGTCGATACGGAGACGGATGCCGCCATCCGGCGCGCGCTGCACAATATGCGGCACGATGGCATCACCTTCCTGATCTCGCACCGCATTACGACGCTCTGCGAGGCGGACCGCATCCTTGTCCTCGACGGCGGCCGGCTCGTTGAGGAGGGAACGCACCGGGAGCTGATGGCCGGCAACGGCCTGTACAGCAGAATAGCCGCCATTCAGGATATGCACGCCGAAGGAGGTGACACGGAATGAGCAGCAGAATCGAAGAGCAGGATTTTACCGCGGAAAAGGTCGATTTCTCCATCTGGAAGCGGCTCTATGCCTTTGCGCTGCGCAACCGCCCGCTGCTGATACTGATCCTCTCGGCGCTCGTCATCGTATCGCTCGTGGACGTTGCTTATCCGCTGCTGTCCCGCTATGCGATCGACCATTTTGTGACGCCAAGAACGACAGCGGGTCTCCTTCCCTTTGCGTTGGTCTACGGCGCGCTTGTGATCGTGCAGGCATTCGGCACGTTCTTGTTCATCTCCCGTTCCGGAAAGATGGAGATGGAGATCGCCTACGCCATCCGGCAAGAGGCGTTTGAAAAGCTCCAGAACCTCTCCTTTTCCTTCTACGACAAGACGGCCGTGGGATACCTGATGGCGCGCATGATCTCGGATGTGGGCCGGCTCTCCGAGATGGTGGCCTGGAGCATTGTGGATGTGCTGTATGCGCTGTTCTACGTCATCAGCAGCATCATCACGATCTTCCTGCTCAACTGGAAGCTGGCGCTCGTGGTGGTCGCGGTCATTCCGCCGCTGGCCGTCATCAGCCTGATCCTGCAAAAGAAAATCCTGCGCTATCAGCGCGATGCCCGCAAGCAGAACAGCCGCATCACCGGTGCGTTCAACGAGGGCATCATGGGCGCGAAGACGACGAAAACGCTCGTTCGCGAGGACGCCAACGCGGTCGAATTCAATGACCTTACGGAGGGTATGCGCCGCGTTTCCATTCGGGCTGCGCTGCTCAATGCCGCCTTTTTCCCACTCGTGATCTCGCTTGGCGCCATCGGAACCGGCTTTGCGCTCATGCTCGGCAGCGACGGTGCTCTGCACGGCCAGACCGCCTTTATCGGCGCGCTGTCGGTGGGCACGCTGGTCTCCTTCATCTCGTACGCCACACAGATGTTCGATCCGATTCAGCAGCTCGCCAATATCTTTGCGGAACTGCAGGATGCGCAGGCTTCGGCCGAGCGCGTGATCGCGCTGCTTGACACCAAACCCGAGATTGTGGACCCGGGCGAGATCGTCGAAAAGTACGGCGATATCCTGCACCCCAAAAAGGAAAACTGGGAGCCAATCCGCGGCGATGTGACGTTTGATCACGTTTCCTTCTCCTACAACGAGGAGGAGCCGGTACTGAAGGATTTTTCCCTGCATGTGCACGCCGGCGAGACCATAGCGCTTGTCGGCGAGACGGGCGCGGGCAAGAGCACGATTGTCAACCTTGTCTGCCGCTTCTATGAGCCGACGAAGGGGCGCATTCTGATCGATGGAGTGGATTATCGCGAGCGCTCCCAGCTGTGGCTGCAATCGAGCCTCGGCTACGTGCTCCAATCCCCCCATCTGTTCTCCGGATCCATTGCGGACAACATCCGCTTCGGTTGTCCGGATGCGACAGATGAGCAGGTGCGGCAGGCCGCCGCGCTCGTGCATGCTGACGCCTTCATTGAAAGGATGGAACAGGGCTATGCGACGGAGGTCGGCGAGGGCGGCGCCCGGCTGTCCACCGGCCAAAAGCAGCTGCTCTCGTTTGCGCGCGTCATGCTGGCCAATCCGCGCATCTTCGTGCTGGATGAGGCCACCAGTTCCATCGATACCGAAACGGAGCAATTGATCCAGCAGGCGATCACGCATGTGCTTGACGGCCGGACCAGCTTTATCGTGGCGCACAGGCTCTCCACCATTCGCAATGCGGACCGCATCCTGGTCATCCGCGGCGGCGAAATCGAAGAAGCCGGTACGCATGCGGAGTTGATGAAGCTCCGTGGATACTATTACGATCTGTACACGCATCAATTCCGCGAGGAAGCGGTGCAGGGTACGCTCACGAGCGACGCCATGCGGAAAGACTGACAGAGAGGAGTGCTGACCCTTGCAAGTCCCTACCGATAACCATATCAGGCGGCTGATGATCCACACGTTTGCGCATGCCGCCGTGGATTTTGCCTGCTTTTACATTCTGTTCGCGCGGGTGATGCCACGGGCACAATCCGGTCAGGCGGTGGCCATTGCGTTTCTGGT
>JAQXRK010000183.1 GCA_029218485.1 bacterium
GAACCGGCGAAACAGGCCGGTACGGGGAAAGCGGCGCTTGCGGGCGCTGTTTTTTCGTAGTATACTTTGGTTACAAAGGTTGGGAGGGGTTTTCTGTGAAAAATCGTGGTTCCATGACGAATGCTGTGGCAAAGCGGCAGAGCAAGCTGCTCTTCGGCGTTATGCTGATCGTTCTTGCGGTGCTCGCGGTGGCGATGGGCGCCTCGCTGCTCTCCGAGGTGGATGCCTACAAGGACATCGAGCAGAACGGCGCACCGGACTTCAATACGCTCTCCGTGGAGCAGATCAAGGAAAAACCGTATGTCTCCGGCAATGTGGAGATCGTGCTGGAGTGCTTTGCCGAGTCGTATACGACCAATTACGGCGTGCGTACCTCGGACAAGAGCGACGAGCTGTACTATCTGGTGGCTGCCGCGCCCGCGGACGCGGATGGGTATTACGATTTTCAGTATCTGATCTGCGTCAAGGCCGAGCCCAAGCACTTCAGCAAGATGGATGCCATTCTGGAGGAGACGTGGGCGGATAATTTCCAGGGAGAATATACCACGTTTGAGCTCGGCACTTCCAAGGTCAGAGCGCTCGGCGGCAAGCTCGAGGACATTTTCTGGGAGTATGTGGAGGACAGCGAGCTCGTGGAATGGCTTGAGCAGACGCAGTTTTTCAGCACGAGCGATGAAGCGGAGATCCGCAGCCGCATCCTGCCGTATATGATCGTGATCGGCGAATCGCCGGCCAGCCCGACCACGGCGGTCATTCCGTTCGTGCTGGCGGCGGTGCTGCTCATCATCGGCGTGCTGCTCATCGTGAAGTCGAAGGCGCAGAACACGGCCAACCCGTATGCCGGCCCGTCCGCACAGGCATGGGATGGCGGCGCATCCGCCGGTTCAGATGCCGCGCAGCAGGCCGCGGGGGATGCCCCTGTCTGTCCGCATTGCGGCGCGTCGCTGCAGAACAATCCGGATGGGTTCTGCCCGTACTGCGGCAGCGACCTCCAGCAATAACGAAACCTGGGGAACAGTAAGATGTTCAGCCCGTGCGGTCCTGTGTATCGCACGGGCTGTTTTTGCGCGGGGAACGGTTTGCCGGCATTTTCCCGGAAACGGTTGACAGAATCCGACGGAAATCTTATACTATCGATAAATAAGTATCAATAAAGTGCCGAAGTATGCACATTGCGGAGGAACGAAACCATGATGATTACCATTTGTATCGGCAGCTCGTGCCATCTCAAGGGTGCGCGCGAGGTGGTCGAGGGCATTCAGCAGCAGGTCGCCGAACGCAAGCTGGAGGATCGCATCAGCCTGACGGGTGCCTTCTGCATGGGCAACTGTGTGCGCGGCGTCAGCGTCAAGATCGACGATGAGCTGTTCTCCGTGAAGCCGGATACGGTACAGACATTCTTTGAAAACGAGGTCATGAGCAGGCTGTGAGTACGATGGAGCAGAAGCAACTGGTACCCGGCGTCTTGGGCAGCGCGCGCTGCCTTGTGACGGCGGAGAACACCGCGGCGGCCATGGGCAGCGGCGACCTGCCCGTTTTTGCGACGCCCGCGCTGGCGGCATGTATGGAGCGCGCAGCGGCGGAGAGCGTGCGGCCGCTGCTCGGCGAGGGGCAGACCACGGTCGGCGTGCAGCTCTCGCTGGAACACACGGCGGCAACGCCCGTTGGCATGCAGGTGCGCTGCGAAAGCACGCTCACGCTCGTGGAGGGCCGGCGGCTCGTCTTTTCGATCACGGCGTATGACGACGCCGGCGAGATCGGCCATGCGGAGCACGCGCGCGTGATCGTCGGCGCGGCGAGGTTCCTCGAGCGGACGGAGGCGAAGCGGGCATGAGCGAGTGCATCCGGTTCAAGTCGGCCAACTGCAAGGACTGCTATAAGTGCAACCGCCACTGCCCGGTCAAGTCCATCCGTTTTACCAACCATCAGGCCAATATCATCGCGGATGAGTGCATTCTTTGCGGCCACTGCTTCGTCGTGTGCCCGCAGAACGCCAAGCAGATCCGGAACGATGTGCCGTGCGCCAGGGCGCTCATCGCCTCCGGTGCGCCGGTATATGTGAGCCTTGCACCGTCGTTCGTGGCCAACTATGAGGGCGCAACGCTCGCCTCCATGGAGCGGGCGCTCCGGCAGCTCGGCTTTGCCGGCGTGGAGGAGACGGCGCTCGGCGCAACCATGGTCAAGCGCGAGTACGACCGCATGACGCACGACCCGGGGCACAGCGTGATCCTCTCCTCGTGCTGCCACACGGTCAATTTGCTCATCCAAAAGTATTATCCGGAGGCGCTGCCGTTCCTCGCGCATGTGCTTTCGCCCATGCAGGCGCACTGCACGGACCTGAAGCGCCGCTTCCCGGACGCAAAGACCGTGTTCATCGGGCCGTGCATCTCCAAGAAGGACGAGGCCGAGAAGTATCCGGGCATTGTGGACTGCGTGCTCACGTTTGAGGAGCTGTCCGC
>JAQXRK010000184.1 GCA_029218485.1 bacterium
TCCACCGGGATGGGGGTCTCGGGATACGGCTCCGGCGCGGCGGCAGCGGGTTCGGACATGGGGCCTCCTTTTGGTGCGCGCGGGGTTTGCGGCTGCCGCTTTGGCGGCGCTTACGCGCATCAAGACAGACTATGCGGGGCGCGCCCAAAACAGAACGGTGCAGCGGTCTTTGCGCAAACCGGAGCGAACCCGGGAGAGCCTGCGCGCGGGACTACACACGCAGACGGAAGCCTTTGCGGGTGCGCGGGGATGGGGCGGTCTTTGCGCGAACCGTGTTCCGCCCGGCACGCACGCCCGGCGACGGGTCTGCTGCGCGGAATCTGTAAAAAATGCGCCGCGGCGGCTGTTCACCGCTCGCCAAACGTGGTATACTATAGGGAAAATTTGTATCGCCGCCACCGATGGCGGGAGGGAGAGGGAGACCCATGTTGAAATTACGGCAGTTGCAGCAATCGCCCGAGCAGTATGCGGGCACGGTTGAGGTGTGCGGCTGGGTGCGCACCGTGCGCGAGGGGAAGGCATTCGGCTTTATCGAGCTGACGGACGGCACGGTGTTCAAGCCGGTGCAGATCGTCTACGCCAACGATGAAAGAAACCTCGGCCGGAATCTGACCACTGGCTGCGCGATTGCCGTCAGCGGCGAGCTTCGCCTGACGCCGGATGCGCCGCAGCCGTTTGAAATCCATGCGGACAGCATCGTGGTCGAGGGGACGTGCCCGTCGGACTACCCGCTGCAGAAGAAGCGCCACACGCTCGAGTATCTGCGCACGATCCAGCACCTCAGACCCCGGACGAACACGTTTCAGGCGACGTTCCGCGTCCGCTCCGTGCTCGCGGCGGCGATCCACGAGTTCTTCCAGGAGCGCGGCTTCGTGTATGTGCACACGCCGCTGCTGACCGGCTCCGACTGCGAGGGCGCGGGCGAGATGTTCCAGGTGACCACGCTGCCCATCGGCGACGCGCCGAAAACGCCGGACGGCGCGGTCGACTACAGCCAGGATTTCTTTGAAAAGCCGGTGAACCTGACCGTGAGCGGCCAGCTCTACGGCGAGGCGTTCGCGCTGGCGTTCCGCGACATCTACACATGCGGCCCGACGTTCCGCGCCGAGCGCAGCTTTACCGCGCGGCATGCGGCGGAGTTCTGGATGATCGAGCCGGAGATGGCGTTCTGCGACCTGACCGGCTATCTCGACACGGCCGAGGCCATGATCAAGTACCTCATCAACGCGGTGCTCGAGCGCTGCCCGGCGGAGATGGAGTTCTTCAACAAGTTTGTCGACAAGGGCCTGCTCGAGCGGCTCGAGAACGTTGTCAGCAACGATTTTGCGCGCATCACCTACACCGAGGCCGTGGAGATCCTCCAAAAGGCGGACGCGGAGTTCAAATACCCGGTGGCGTGGGGCGTCGACCTGCAGACCGAGCACGAGCGCTACCTGACCGAGCAGGTGTACAAAAAGCCCGTGTTTGTGACCGACTATCCGAAGGACATCAAGGCGTTCTACATGCGCCTGAACGACGACGGCAAGACGGTGGCGGCGGCCGACCTGCTCGTGCCGGGCGTCGGCGAGATCATCGGCGGCAGCCAGCGCGAGGAGCGCTATGACCTGCTGACCAAGCGCATCGAGGAGCTGGGGCTCGACATGAGCCAGTACGGCTGGTACCTCGACCTTCGCCGGTTCGGCGGCGTGAAGCACGCGGGCTACGGCCTCGGCTTTGAACGCATGGTCATGTATGTGACGGGCATGGCGAACATCCGCGACGCGATCCCGTTCCCGAGAACGACGGCCAACCTCGAGATGTAACCGCGCCTGCGGGGCGGTTGGAAGCGGCCTGACGGGTCGGATGCGGGTGTTTGACGGCCGCGCGCCCGCGATGGCTGCGGGATTGCCGATGCGCCGGAGGCGAACGGAATGTGACGCTCGTAAAGGTTGGAAGCGGCTTGGCGGGGCGGACGCGGGTGTTTGACGGGTGATGGCCGCGGGCGGACGGCGGATGGAGAGAAGCGATGTTTGAGAGCATGACGACAATGGATGAGGCCGCGCTCACGCAGGTGCGCGACGGTCTGGTGCCCGTTCCCACGAAGATCGGCCTCGTCGCATTCGCGGCGGTGTTTGCGGGCATTGCGGTCGCGGGCGCGGTGCAGGGCAGGATTGCGCTGCTGCTGATTGCGCTCGGCGGGCTGGCGCTG
>JAQXRK010000185.1 GCA_029218485.1 bacterium
CGTGTTCCCGGGTCACGGCGGTGTGATGGATCGTCTGGACAGCATCCTGCTGTGCACACCGGTCGTGCTCTGCACGTTTACTATTTTACAGTTGTTTGGAATATACTAAAGACAGGAGCTGTTTATGAAGCAACATGTAACGGTGCTTGGCAGCACCGGTTCCATTGGCAGGCAGACTTTGGATGTCGTCCGTTCCCGTTCGGACCGGTTCACTCTGTTTGCCATTTCAGCCAACAGCAATATTGATTTACTGATCGAGCAAGCCCGCCGATGGCGGCCCAAATACGTCGCGTGTCGCCATCTGCTGCACGCTGCTGATTTTCCGGAGGGAACCGTACTCCTTTGCGGGGAAAGCGCCATTGCCGAGTTGGCTTCTCTCGATGAGGCAGATATTGTTGTCAATGGCATCAGCGGTCTCGCGGCGCTGGAGCCGCTGCTCTGCGCGCTGAAGGCCGGGAAACGCGTAGCCCTTGCAAATAAGGAGAGCATTGTTTGCGGCCATCATCTTGTGGACGACGCGCTGGAGGACTTTGGCGGAGAATTACTGCCCGTGGACAGCGAACAATCTGCCATCTTTCAGTGCCTCAACTGCGGCTCTTACAACGAGATAGCCAGACTCTGGCTCACCGCTTCCGGAGGTCCCTTCTGGCAAATGAGCGATGAAGAACTGCAGCATGTAACGGTACATGATGCGCTGCATCATCCCACGTGGAGTATGGGAAGCAAGATCACGATTGATTCTGCCACGCTCTTCAACAAGGGCCTTGAGGTCATGGAGGCGAGCTACCTTTTCCATATGCCGGCGGAGCGCATCGATGTGCTGATCCATCCGCAATCCATTGTCCATTCTATGGTGGAATTTACGGATTGCACCATCATGGCCAATTTGAGCTGCCCGGATATGCGGCTGCCCATTCAGTATGCCATGACATACCCGGATCGGGCGCCGTCCCCCTGTGAGCGGCTTTCGCTGGCCGATGTTGGTCAACTGACCTTTCACCGTGCGGATCGAAGCCGGTTCGCTGGATTGCGGCTGGCCTATGAAGCGCTGTTTGCCGGTGGAACCATGCCAACCGTCTACAATGCGGCCAACGAAGCAGCGGTTGGCTTGTTTATGGACGAACGCATTGGCTTTACGGATATCGCAGCTTTTGTAGATGATGCGATGATGCGGCATTCCGTGCGTCCGGCAAATCTCATGCAGGATATTCTCGAAGCGGATTCTGAGGCGCGCCTCAGCGTGGAGCATTTTCTGCATACACACTTTGAATGAAAGTTGGGCTGGAATTGAGTACGATATTGTCCATCCTTGGCGCGCTCTTGTTTCTCTCCCTGATCGTTACAATACACGAACTGGGACACTTTCTGGTCGGCCGGCGCCTTGGCTTTACAATTATAGAGTTTGCAGTTGGCATGGGGCCCGTTCTGCTTAAAACGGAGAGGAACGGCATTCAGTATAGCCTGCGTGCGCTTCCCATTGGCGGTATGTGCCGTTTCTATGGAGAGGATGAAAATCCAACGGATCCGCGTTGTTTTCATGCGCAGAAGGCCTGGAAGCGGTTCTGTGTGATTGCTGCAGGGCCGGTGATGAACCTCCTGTGCGCGATCCTGCTCTCGATCATTACTCTGGCCGCATACGGAAACTATGTCCCGGCGGTGCTGGAAGTCTCCGGAACGGATACGCCGGCCTACCGGGCGGGGTTGCAGGAAGGCGATATTCTGTGCGCGATCAACGGAAAGCAGATCGTCTATTTTTCCGAAGCGGTGCCGATGATTCGCGATGCCGACAGCGAGCGTGCGGTCATGACCGTGGAGCGTGACGGCCAGAAAATCGATTTGCAATTGACCGATTTGTATGACCCGACGGTGGGGCATAACCGTTTGGGGGTAACCATTGGTCAGGAACGAAAACTCTATACCTTTGGCGAATCTCTGGGCGGATCCTTTCATTATGTCTGGGGAATTGTGCGAGAAACGTTTTCATTCTTTGGCACCCTGTTCGACGGAACAGCGAAATCAACGGATGTAGCAGGTCCCGTTGGCACGGTCGCTTACATCAGCGAAGCCATCCGCTATGGATTGGAAATCATTCTGCGATTTGCTATCATCATCAGCGTGAGTCTGGGCATTTTCAATCTCCTGCCCATCCCAGCGCTGGATGGCGGAAGGCTCCTGTTCATCCTCATTGAGTTGGTTCGTGGGAAACCCATCAATCCCGACAAGGAGGGATTGGTGCATTTTATCGGCCTGCTCGCGCTGTTTGCGCTCATGATCTTTTTGACTTATAATGATATTGTAAATCTGATTCGGGGTTAGGTTCCATCATGCAGCATTTGACACACCGGGTGTTCGCTGGCGCCGTTCCCATTGGAGGAGGGGCGCCGGTTACCGTTCAGTCAATGACGAATACGGATACGAGAGATACCGCCGCTACGATTGCCCAGATTCTGGAATTGGAGCGCGCCGGCTGTGATATTGTTCGCATCTCTGTCTACGACATGGCCTGCGCACAGGCCATCCCCACTATCCGCACGGCTATCCACATCCCGCTCGTGGCCGATATCCACTTCGACCACCGGCTTGCGATCGCCGCTGTGGAAAACGGCGTTGATAAACTGCGCATCAATCCCGGCAACATCGGCGGGCAGGCGCATGTGGAAAAACTCGTGGATTGTGCGAACAGGCACCATATTCCGATTCGCATTGGCGTTAATGCCGGTTCATTGGAAGCGGATCTCAAAAAAACATACGGGCCCGATTCTCCACATGCCATGGTGGAAAGTGCGATTCGCCATATCCGCATGCTGGAACTGGCTCATTTTTCGGATATTGTGGTTTCGCTCAAGTCATCCACGGTATCCACAACCGTTTCGGCGTACCGGGAATTGTCGCGTTTGGTCGATTATCCGCTGCACATCGGCATTACCGAAACGGGTACCGTGGAGCGGGGAATCATCAAATCGGCTGCCGGCATCGGTTCGCTTTTACTGGATGGAATTGGAGATACGCTGCGCGTTTCCCTCACAGATTCCCCGGTTCGAGAAGTACAGACGGGGCTGGAGATCCTGCGCGCTCTGCGCTTGCGGAACGACGATGTTGAAATCATCAGCTGCCCCACTTGTGGCCGCACGCGGGTCGATCTGATGGAGGCGGTCGATCGGGTGCAGGCTGCGCTGCCGCGCCATCAGGGGTACTTGCGCGTGGCTGTGATGGGGTGTGCAGTCAACGGCCCAGGCGAGGCAAGCGATGCGGATATCGGCATTGCATTCGGAAAAACGAACGGCGTGCTATTCAAGCATGGGGAAAAGTTTGCAAGCGGCTCCGTTTCCGATATGCTGAACCTGTTGGTAAAGGAAGCAGCGGCCATGCTGCGCACGAAAGAGTAAGAGTAAACGATACGAAATGGCGCAAAATGCTTTTGAACAGGCGTTGACCAACGCACATATTCCCGATACAGTCCGCGTGGATTCCGTGCGTCTCAGCAGGGAGAAACACCAGCTGACCGTTTTTTTGCATGCAGAGAATCCGCTGTCCAACATCCAAAAAGACGCCTTGTCCAATGCCTTAACAGCGCTGTTTCCGGATATCACAGTTTGCCTGGAATGTAATGATGCAGCCGCCGCAGTGATGGCACCGCCACAGCAGAATCCGGCCTCTGCGCCGAAAGCGGTTGCTGCCGCTGCTCCCGCAGCACCTTTGCAGGATGGTGGCCGCGTACTGTTCGGTTCATCCATCAAGACCTCCTCGCGCACAGAAATCCATGCCCTGTGTGAGAGTGATGCCGCCGTCGTCATTCAGGGAACGCTTGTTTCCGCTGAGATGCGGGAAGGCTGGAAAGGGAAGGACGGACGCTCCTCCTTCCGGGTACA
Organism: bacterium; assembly: GCA_029218485.1. Classification (GTDB taxonomy): domain Bacteria; phylum Bacillota; class Clostridia; order Christensenellales; family CAG-138; genus Aphodomorpha. The sequence goes on from JAQXRK010000185.1 coordinate 3,870, forward strand.
GTTGAATGTCACGGATTTGACCGATTCCATTTATTGCATCTGCACCTTCTACGAAGAGGCAAAAGCGCAGCGTTTCTTTGACTGGATCTCTCCGTTTATCGGTGCAAAGGAGCAGCTGATTGTCCGCGGTGTTTGCCGCATGCCCAAGTATGCAAAGGAATTGAACCTGTTTGTCAATGATGTCAATTCTGCGCCAGCGGTCTATCGCGAGGACAAGAGCGAGGAAAAACGGGTCGAATTGCATCTGCACTCCCGCATGTCCACCATGGATGGTTTGACGGATGTTACAGAGGCTTTTAAGACCGCTAAGCGGTGGGGCCATCGTGCGCTTGCGATTACGGATCATGGCGTCGTACAGGCCTTTCCCGAAGCGGCAAAGGCCTCGAAAAAAACGGGTGTCAAAGCGATCTTCGGCGTTGAAGGGTATCTTGTTCCGGATACCGAGCTAATCGATATGCAGGAAACCTATGTTGTGTTTGATATCGAAACGACCGGCCTGAAGGCGGAACATGCGGATATCATCGAGATCGGCGCCGTAAAGATTGCTGACGGTCAGGTGATCGACCGGTTCCAGACCTTTGTCAATGGCGGCGTGCTGATACCGCCCAACATCACCAAGCTGACGGGCATCACCAATGCCATGATTGCGGATGCTCCATCTGCACGTGAAGTTTTGGAATCCTTCTCGAAATTTGTAAAGGGAAGCTGTCTGGTCGCCCATAATGCCAATTTCGATGTAGGCTTTATTCGCTATCATGGCGGAAGATATCAAATCGCCTTTGATGAACCGTATGCGGATACCCTGATGCTATCCAGATACCTGCTGCACGATCTTCCAAACCATAAGCTGGATACGGTTTGCGAGCATTTTCAGATCGATCTGACGAATCATCATCGGGCGATCGACGATGCCACAGCTACAGCCGAAGTGTTTTTGCAGCTTGTTGCTATGATGCGGCAGCTTGGCGTAGAAACCATCCCGGTTCAACGTCCCGCAAAGAACGAGGAGAAGGAACAGGGAAAACATAAGCATAAAACGAATCATATCATTCTGCTTGCCACAACACAGGCGGGCATGAAAAATCTGTATCGTCTGGTGAGCTATGCGCATCTGGACTATTTTCGGAGCCGTCCGACGATCCCGCGTAGTCTGCTCTCCGTGTACAGGAGCGGGCTGCTGCTCGGCTCCGCATGCGAGCAGGGCGAACTATATCAGGCGATTTTGAAAGGCAATCCGGAGGAGGAGATCGAACGAATCGCCTCCATGTATGACTTTTTGGAAATCCAGCCACTGGGCAACAATGCGTTCATGGTGCGGGAAGGGATCGTACCGGATGATGAAGCGCTGCGGGAGATCAACCGGCAGATCGTCCGGCTCGGTCACAAATTGGGGCTACCTGTCGTTGCTACCGGTGACGTCCATTTTCTGGAGCCGCCCGATGCGGAGTATCGAAAACTCCTGATGCTGAAACTTGGGTTTTCCGATGCCGCCGAGCAGGCGCCGCTGTATTTCAAAACGACCGATGAGATGCTGGAGGAATTCTCCTATCTTGGCGAGGAAGATGCACGCGCCGTTGTCATCGATGCGCCGAACAGCATCGCTGATCGCTGCGAAGCGCTCAAGCCATTCCCCGATGGCACGCACGCGCCGGAGATTCCGAATGCCAGCAATGAGCTGCGGGATATGGCGCTGAGAGAAGCGCATTCCATCTATGGTGATCCGCTGCCCGATATCGTTCAGGCGCGGCTGGATCGTGAGCTGAAATCCATCATCGGCAATGGCTTTGCTTCGCTCTATCTGATGGCGCAGCGCTTGGTGCACAAATCCAACAGCGACGGCTATCTCGTCGGCTCCCGAGGTTCCGTCGGATCTTCTTTTGTCGCGACGATGGCGGGCATCACTGAGGTGAACGCACTGCCGCCCCATTATGTGTGCCCAAACTGCAAGCACAGCGATTTTGATGTGGATCGTTCTGTCTATGCCTGCGGTGTTGATATGCCCGATAAGGATTGCCCGGTCTGCGGAACCAGATATAAAAAGCAGGGGTTTGGTATCCCCTTTGAGGTTTTCCTTGGGTTTAAGGGTGACAAGACGCCGGATATCGATCTGAATTTCTCGGGCGAATACCAGCCTGTCGCGCACAAATACGTGGAGGAAATGTTCGGTGTCGGCCATGCATTTCGTGCCGGGACGATCTCCGGATTGGCCGAAAAGAAAGCGTATGAGTGCATCTATCATTATATGGAGACAACCGGAACCGTCCTTCGCAGAGCAGAAATGGAGAGGCTTTGCAAGGGCTGCCTGAATGTCAAGGTGACGACCGGCCAGCATCCCGGCGGTATCGTCATTGTTCCCAAGGATGACGATATTCTGGATTACACACCCATCCAGTATCCGGCCGACAAGAAGGACAAGAACACAATTACAACCCACTTCGACTTCCATGCCATGGACGACCGATTGGTCAAGCTCGACATTCTCGGGCATGATGACCCAACCGCTCTGCGCATGCTGGAAGACATTACGGGCATCAATCCACGCTCTATCCCGCTGGACGATCCGGAAACGATGCGGATTTTCACATCACCGGAGCCGCTGGGCATTGATCTGAGTGGGCTTTCCTGCACGGTGGGATCGCTTGGTATACCGGAATTTGGTACGGGTTTTGTCCGCACGGTTTTGGAAAACACGCAGCCTAAGACGATGGAGGAACTGGTTCGCATCGCGGGTCTGACCCATGGAACGGACGTTTGGCTGAACAATGCGGAACCGCTGGTCATGAACGGCATTGCTAAGCTCTCGGAGGTTCTCTGCACGCGCGACGATATCATGAATTACCTGATAGCCCACGACATGGAGGCCAGCCTTTCGTTCTCCATCATGGAGCGCGTGCGAAAGGGAAAGGGGCTTACCGAGGAGATGGAGCAGGCAATGGTGGACGGTAAGATACCGGCCTGGTTCATCGATTCCTGCAAGAAAATCAAATACATGTTTCCACGCGGACATGCGGTTGCATATGTCATGATGGCCTTCCGGATCGCCTATTTCAAGGTCCACTATCCAGAAGCGTTTTATGCCGTCTATTTTACCGTCCGTGCCGATGCGTTTGATGTGTCCATGGCCTCCGGGGATGCGCCCACGCTGCTGCGCGTCATCCAGGAGTTGGACAAGAATGCGCAGTTTAAGGAGGCGGCTGAACGAAAGCGCGACAAAGAGCTCATTACCATATTGGAGGTGGTGTATGAGATGAATCTGCGCGGCATTCGGCTGCTGCCGGTCGATATCTATAAATCGCACGCAACCAAGTTCTTGATTGAGCCGGAGGGAATCCGTCCTCCGTTTAATGCGATTGCGGGCGTCGGTGACAACGCTGCGATTTCTATGGCTGAAAACAGAGGCAACACGCCATTTCTGTCCATAGAAGACTTTCAGGCACGCACCGGCGCAAACAGCGGCGTCATTGCGGCGCTGGAAAACTGCGGCTGCTTTGACGGACTTCCAAAGTCAAATCAAATTTCATTGTTTTGACCTTGACGCGGGTACCGCCTTTGCTATAAAATATATCAAGTAGTAAGTCTGCACTCGTGGAGTGAGTTCATAGATAGATGATGGCTGGCGTTTTGCTGTGAAAGCGATATTTGTTGTATGAATCCATTTGCCGTGCAGAATTGCGCGGCCATTTTAATATAGATAGACTGGAGAGTATGGAATGGATTGGTGGATATATGTGATAGCTGGCGTTGCCCTTCTGGCAATTGGCCTTCTGATCGGTTATGCGTACCGGCGCAACGTAGCCGAGGCCAAGGTTGCAAAGGCCGAGGATGCCGTTAAAAAACTATACGAAGAAGCAACTGTAAAAGCCTCCGACATTAAGAAGGAAATGATCCTCGAGGCGAAGGAAGAGGTTTACAGGGTTCGCACAGAAGCGGAAAAGGAGAACCGCGAGCGCCGCGCCGAACTGCAGCGCACGGAACGCCGCCTGTTCCAGCGTGAGGAATCGCTCGACAAGAAGCTCGACGGGTTGGAGCAGCGAGAAAAGGAGCTTGCCCAGCGCGAGGAAGGCATTGAAAAGGCAGAAGCGGATGTCGCTGCGCTGCACGCCCAGCAAATTGCGGAGCTGGAGCGCATCTCCGG
>JAQXRK010000186.1 GCA_029218485.1 bacterium
GCAACGAACAGAGCGGACAGCAGCGAGGCCACCAGCGACACCACCGTGATCTGCGTATTGATGGACGGGCCGGCCGTGTCCTTGAACGGATCACCGACCGTGTCGCCGATGACCGCTGCCTTGTGCGCTTCGCTGCCCTTGCCGCCCTCGTTACCGGCCTCCACATATTTTTTCGAGTTGTCCCACAGCCCGCCCGCGTTGGACATGAACAGGGAGATCAGCAGCCCGCTGACGATGTTGCCGAGCAGAAAACCGCCGATGGCGCGCGGACCGCCGATGAAGCCGACCAGAACCGTTACAACGATCGTCATCAGGCCCGCGGGGATCAGCTCCCGGAGCGCGCCGGTGGTGGCAATATCGATACAGCGGTCGTACTCGGGTTTGACGCCTTCCGCCCCCTCGCGCAGGCCGCGGATGGTCCGGAACTGGCGATGAATCTCCGCCACCATGCGCTGCGCATTGCGGTCCACGCCCAGGATCAGCATGGCCGAGAACACCGCCGGGATGGCCGCACCGATCAGGATGCCGAAAAACACGATGGGGTCCGTGATGTCAAAGCCGGTGATCAGCGGTTTGCCCGCCGCGCTCAGCGCCGCATTCGCCTCGGAGAGGAACGCGCCTAGCAGGGAGATGACGGTCAGGCCCGCCGCACCGATCGAGAAGCCCTTGGTGACCGCCTTGACCGTGTTTCCGGCGCTGTCCAGCTCATCGGCGATGCGGATGACGTCCTCGCCCAGACCGCCCATCTCGGCCAGACCGCGGGCATTGTCCACGATGGGGCCATATGCGTCGTTGGAGATGATCATGCCGACGATGGAGAGCATGCCGACCGCCGCCATGGAGATGCCGAAGGTGGCGTAGCCCGCGCCCATCGGCGCGCAGATGGTATACGCCACGAGCGCCGCGACCGCAATGCCCGCCATGGCCGGCAATGCGGAGATGAACCCGTAGGATACGCCGGAGAGGACGGTGAACGCAGGGCCGGAGCCCGAAGCGTGCGCGACCTTCCTGACGATCGGCTTGGTATCGTCCGTGAAGTAGTCCGTGGTGATGCCGATGATCACGCCCACCAGCAGCCCGACGGCGGAAGCGCCCCAGATGCGCCAGGAAAAGCCCTCAAAGACGAGGGTTGCCAGCGCGGTGAGCGCGAGAAAAATGCCCGTGGTGACATAGGTCGATGCGTTCAGCGCGTGCGTCGGATTGCCGTTCCTGCCCACGCGCGCAGTGGCGATGCCGATGATCGAGGCCAGCAGCCCGAGAACCGCATAGCAGAACACCATGGAAACGTTCGCGTACGCGCCGCCGGAGAGCGACTGTGCAAGGACAAGCGCCGAAGCCATGGCCGCCACGTTGGAGTCAAACAGGTCGGCGCCCATGCCGGCCACATCCCCCACATTGTCGCCCACATTGTCCGCGATCACCGCGGGATTGCGCGGATCGTCCTCAGCAATGCCCAGCTCCACCTTGCCGGTCAGGTCGGCGGAAACATCCGCGGTCTTGGTGAAGATGCCGCCGCCCGCCTTGGCAAACAGCGCCAGCGAGCTTGCGCCGAACGAGAAGCCCAGCAGAATGGAGGAATCTCCCGTGATCATCAGCACGGCCGCAACGCCCAGCAGCGAGCTGCCGACGACCAGCAGCCCCATAACCGCGCCGCCGCGAAAGCCCAGCAGGAAGGCCGGCTCAATCCCCTTCTGCGCGCGCTCCGCCGTGCGCGCATTGGACAGCGTTGCCACCAGGATGCCGATCTTGCCCGCAATGGCGGACAGCGCTGTACCCGCAAGGTAGGCAACCGCCATCGCAAGGTTCTTTTCCACGCTTCCCTTCCATATCGGACTGGGCAGCAGAGCGAATATGATGATGGCCGCAATGCCGGCAAATATGGCCAGGATCTTATACTCCCGGCGCATGAAGGTGTTTGCGCCCTCCTTGATGAGCCTCGAGACCTCTTCGATCCTGCCGTTGACCACGCGCTGGCGCTTCACCCAAAGGTAGAGATACGCCGCAAACGCAAAAGCGATCATGGCCGTCAGGAACGACAGGCCGTAGAACAGGGACAGATTCTTTTCCATACAGGACACCTCGCATTTTGATGGATTGTCAAAATATAGCAGGCGTCCGCCGGAACTATGCCTCCGTTTTCCCCGGACCCGATCCAATCGTCCCGCCCGGGGCTCCTCCATGCGAAAAACGTGACGGCAAAACCAAAGCTGTGTTCTGCCGTCACGTGATATTGCGTATGAAGAAGCCGCCGCTGCGGCCGGCTCCCAATCCTTCAGCAATCAAGAGTAAATGAAGCGCACGCGCTCCATGACAGACTCCACCACTTACCTTGACGCGATCATTTTA
>JAQXRK010000187.1 GCA_029218485.1 bacterium
TGCCGATCTTCTAAACCGATCCGGTTCCGGCAAAGCGCGGGGCGGGGGTGGGTACCCACCCCCCCCCGGGTTGTTATCGTCCGGCCGGGGGGCGGGCGGTCAGCTGCGCAGCGGATTTAACCGCGCATTTATCACGCGGACAGCCCCCTGCTCCCTGCACCCCGTTGTTCCCCTGCATCCCACCGTTCTTTGCAAAGGCCCGTACTTCACCGGGTTCCGTCGCTACAATGGCCGCTCAGGCTTCATCCGAAACATCCCTTTTCCCTGCAGGATCATACCCCGCTGTTGCGGCTTCGCCCCATCTGCCCGGCCAGCGCGATGAGGCGCTTGTTCGTGTTGTCGCCCGGGTGGCGCGCGCAGTGCAAAAACAGCTCCCGCTTGATCCGGCCGACGCGCTCTCCGGGGTCGATCCTCGCCGCGCGCATGATCTCCCCGCCGCTGATCTTCAGCTCCGCCTCCGAAAACGGCGTGCCGTCGCCGCACATGCGCGCGTACAGCGCCCGCCACCGCTCGTTTGTGTAGCCGTCATCCGTGCCGCAGCCGCGGATATCCGCCTCCCGCATCACGATGAGCCGCTCGGTCAGCGGCCGCCCCCATGTAGCAAAGCGCGTGCGCAGCGTGCTCTCCCTCGCCGTGCCCTGTATGTCGTACATGTGGTAGCGCACGAGCGCGCACACCTCGTCGGTCACGGCGTTCGGGTAGCGGAGTGCCTCCAGCCGCTGCCGCGCAATCGGCTCGCCGATGAGGTCGTGCTCCCAGAGCTTTCCCGTCCGGGCAAGGCACGCGGGCTTGCCGATGTCGTGCAGCAGCGCAGCCAGCCGCATGACCCGGTCGGCCGGCGCCGCCGCGCAGGCGTGGAACAGGTGCTCCATGACCGTGTACCTGTGGTGATCCGGCCGCTGCGCCTGATCGCGCCCGTCGGTGATCTCCGGGATCAGGTACGGCCATGCGCCGAGCGCGGTCACAAGGTGCAGCGCGCGCAGCACGCTCCGCTGTTCGTCGTGCCCGCTGCCCGGATAGCGCGTGTCGCACAGCAGGATGCGGTCAAACTCCTCGCGCCGGCGCTCCGGCGCGATATCCGCAAGGCCGCCGGCATAGGCCTGCGCCGTATCGAACGTGTTCGGATCGATCGCAAACCCCAGCTCGCAGGCAAAGCGCACCATGCGCAGGATGCGCAGCGCGTCCGAGCAGAGCGTCGTATCCGAGGTCTGCCGGAGCGTGCGCGTCTTAAGGTCGGCAAGGCCGCCCGTTGGATCGAGCACCCTGCCGCTCCCGCAGTCGGCATACAGCGCGTTGACCGTGAAATCGCGGCGCGCTGCGTCCTCCGCCATGCTCGCGCCGAGCGTCACCTCCTCCGGCACATGCGCGCCGCCGGGCGCGTACCGCTCCGCGCGGAACGCCGTATACTCGACCGTCTCACCGCCGATCACGGCGCCGACCGTGCCGAGCGACCGGTTCACGCGCGACAGCGGCAGCCCCGCCTGCCGGCAGCGCGCCTCCACAACCTCCGGCGGCAGCGCGCCCGCCGCGTCCAGATCGGCGCGCGTCAGGCCGAGCAGCGCGTTGCGCACCGCACCGCCGACCATGTATACGGGCTCCTCCACGATTTCGGCAAAGCGCCGAAGCGGGCCCGGAATCTCCACCTGCATCGCTTTTCCTTCCCCTGTTCTGCTCTGTTCTGTCCAAATCCATCCGGCGAAGCCGCCAGCGTCACGGCCGCATCGCCGGTCTCCCCAAAATCCGCCGCTCACCGGGTCGCGTCCTCGCTTCACCGCCACCGAGTCCCGCAGCAGCAGTCGAGCCGCCCCATTCCAAATCTATCGCCCGCCGCAGCGGCGCTTGTCCCAAATTCCTCCGCTCACCCCGGCAGGCATTCCGTCAGCAGCAGCGCCGCCGGGCGGTCGAAAAAGGGGGCCATCCGGCCCCCTCGCGTTTTGGCTTTAGTCCTCGTCGCTGTCCTCTTCCTCCTGGTGCGGCACAACGGCGACCGAAACGATCTTCGTG